>NZ_JAYGHR010000009.1:0-114853 GCF_034932365.1 Limnoraphis robusta BA-68 BA1
GGGTGATGGGGATAGGACTTTTTTAAACATGAAAAATAGCTTTCTGTTAATAAAAATTCCCCCCCGGAACCCCACCTCCCGCGCCTCCCCACCTCCCCACAAATCAAGTTTTAGGGGGATCAGGAAACGCTCAAGGATCATCGATTCCTCTCATCGTTGAAGTGGTTAGCACAAATTGGCGGGATGATTATGCACACAAAATGATCGATTATGAAGCATTAGGCATTCCTGAATATTGGATTGTCGATTATTTAGGTTTAGGGGGTCGTCGTTATATTGGTTCTCCAAAACAGCCGACTTTATCGGTTTATAGCGCTACTTGAATCGGGAACAGGGAACAGGGAACAGGCAACAGCAGACTATGAAAGGATTCTAGGATGTAGAAATGTCCTAACCGAATTTTGTACTGCTATATCAGTTAGTAGAAGGTGAGTATAAAATTCAGCTATTTCGAGACAGTGAAAGGGTTGAATCTGTAGTCTTTCCTGAGTTGAATTTAACTGCAAAACAAATTTTTGAGGGGGAATAAGTATTCGTTTCAGATGTCTATAATTGTTCAATTTCTTTCGCTTTTTCAGGGAGTTTTGCTTGTTTTTGCCCCTGACAACGGGCTTGAACATTCAGCAAACCGATGGGAGTATTGAGAATATCAACTAAATCGGCTTGTTGTGCGATCGCCTTTATACTGTTAATGGGCATTTCTTTTAACAACCAACGTCCGAGTCGATAGAGATAATCCTGGGTTGTGAAATCTCGCATCAACTCCACGCCATACAGTTCATGTAAATAGCGGTTAGACTCACCATAACGCCGCCATTGACTGCGTAGTTGTCGCAAAGTTGCCCGATGTCGATGTTTGATAATTGCATCTTCAGCAAAATAGACTTTATAATCAGTTTGCTGCTGAATTCGCCAACAAATATCTGCATCTCCGCCTGTCGTTAAATAGGGACGAAATAAACCCACCTGGGCAAAGATTTGACGACGGATGGCAAGATTAGCGGTTTGACCGTAGGGAAAAAACTTGTGAGTGATGGTATGCTTTTGAGACAGAGTATCTTGTCGATCGGCGTGTTTTTCTAGTAACGTTTGACCCGGTAAGGCGACGATTTCCCCAACAACAATCCCAATCGCCGCATCCTCAAAAGGTTTGACCAGTTTTTCTAACCACTGGGGCTGTGGACGACAATCCGCATCTGTAAACGCGACGATTTCCGCTTGGGCGATGCGAATTCCCTGGTTACGGGCGGCGTAGGAACTTTGAATGCGATTTTCTGAGAGGGGACGAATCGGATCAGTTGCTAAGGTTTGCAAGATCTCAGCCGTGCGATCGCGACTGTTATTATCCACCAACAAATACTCTAAGCGATCTTGGGGATAAGTTTGCGATCGCAAACATTCAATCAAATCCGGTAAATCTGCCTCACCGTTGTAAATCGGTACGACGACAGAGACATTAATCATATTGAAATTTGGCTGCTATCCCCTCTAAAGAGGCGGTGTTCCTCCCTCAATTTTAACCCCTAAGCGATCGCCAAACTCAGCAACACCAAAATCACATTAATCAAATAAAACGTTCCAACCACCTGAGTTTCTGACCATCCGCACAGTTCTAGATGATGATGCAACGGTGCCATTCTAAACAGACGCTTACCGACGCCATCAGGCCCTTTGGTTGCTTTATAATAGCTGACTTGAGCGATAACCGATAGGGTTTCTAGCAGGAAAATTCCACTGATAATCAGGAGAACCCATAACGTGTTACTCATCAAAGCAATCGCTGCTAAAGCGCCGCCCAGGGCGAGTGAACCTGTGTCCCCCATAAAAACCTTAGCGGGGTTGCGGTTATGGCTAACAAAGCCTAAACAACTGCCACTCAGACACCCACAAAACACCATTAATTCCGGGGAAGTCGGCATCAGATAAGCCGCGAGTCCTAACAGCGTAATTGCCCCTAGTCCTCCCATCAAGCCATCGACGCCATCGGTGAGATTTGTGGCGTTACTCTCAGCGACAGGAACAAAAACCGCTAACGGCCAGAATAATAAACCTAAAGGTAAAACTAAACCCCAAGGTAGAGCAACAGTAGAAATGTCAGAAGATTGTAGAGACAGACTGCCAAACCCATTGGTTGCTAAGACTAAACAAAATAATGTTGCTAACCCCACCTGCAAGGCTAACTTCATTTTAGGAGAAATGCCTTTATTGGATTTGCGTCTGAGAATTTGCCAGTCATCCAACCAACCGACAAAACCGTAAGCCAGCGTTAAAGTAGAAACAGCAATCACATGGGGATGAAATCCTGACCAGATTAAACCCATCCCCACTCCGACGGGAATGAAAAAGATACCGCCCATTGTGGGAGTACCTGCTTTCTTGAGATGAGCTTGCGGGCCATCTTCTCGAATAAACTGTCCCGCTTTAATCCGAACCAGTAGAGGAATTACCCAATACCCGAATGCAGCAGAGAGTAAGCCACAAACGGCTAGGGGTAGGAACAAGGACGCTTGGGGATTGAGAAAGCGGTTAGCTGTCAAGTCCAGACTAATCGTAAAGGCACTCAATCCCGCAGTGAGTAACCAGAACAGGTTGCGTCCTGATAGATTCGATGAGCGAATTCGTGAAAATAGACTATCCACAGAAATATAAAGAATCAATCCTCAACACCAACTACAAATCGGGAAGCTAGGTTTTTTTCTGAGCATCCTGGGTAGTTGCACTCTCATAATACTGTCTAAGTGCAACATTGCTTCAGAGTTTTTGCCTAATCTTCCATCAGATCATCGTCGTCATCATCATCATCATCATCGTAGGCACCCTCATCAACTATCAGTTCTGAGATTTCCTCTTCGGCTTCTAGAAAAGCATTGGTTTCTGGAACATTATCCCGAGGAATTAAACGACCCGTTGCTTGTAGCCATTCCAACAGCGAGATATGCTGCTGTGAGGGAATGACGTCTGCGGGTTCATGGACGGGAATCTTACGCAAAGAAGGATTGTACATCTTCAGCTAATAGAGTGCAGAATATCAGACCTGAACAACGAGAATGTTTCTAGCTATTGCTTTCTACTCAAAGACGAGAGCAAAACCGGATGGATACCAAGCCCATGTCTACAATGCCAAAAACAATCCCCCCATAAATTAGCATAACTGGATCACGGATCGATGATCATCTGTTTTGGAGTTTGAACAAATTCCGGACAATTCGATAAGCTTTATTTAAGTATCGCGACTTGATCAACTGCTAAATCATTGCTCACCCGAATCACACCGCGTTCACAGGCTGCTTCACAGGCTGCTGGGTGTTCCCCGAGCCAATTTCTAACGGTTCCACTTTATATCTTATAGCAGTCGAAGCCTTTGATTAGGACAGTGTTTTTCTGTCAAATCCTTTTATGATCAAGGTTTCAATTCTGTCTCCAGTCTCGGTGTCTCCTGACTTCTGCTATATATGAAATACTTAAATCTTGGCTACAGATAATCGATGGGGAGACAGTCTGGGTAATTGATGAATTATCCCTAGCAGTTATCGGTTTTTTCACTGTGACCTGTCCCCTATTCTATTTTGCCTATTCTCGGTTTCCTGCTCCCTTTTGTAGCATTATATTATGAACTACACACATCCGCTATGGCTGAGATGTGTGTTTCTGACGCTTCAACTGAGAAACTTTCTTGAAGCTTCCGCACCAAGTAGAGGTTGTCTCATCCGCGTTTTTAGAGGCACGTTCCATACCCCTGTCTTGGAAAATTGCTCCACTTGGGGACACCCCAAGACCGCATTTTCCGCTTGCGTAATTAAGCATCACCATTGCTGCCGCAACATCTCTATCGCAACGAAGCCCGCATTTAACACAATGATGAACTCTATCTGCTAATGTTTTCTTTTGTTGATGACCGCAGTTAGGGCAGGTTTGTGAAGGCTTTACTTTTTGGGTTGGAATCTCAACATAAAACCCACCTGCTTCGGTGACTTTATATTTAATTAAATCCTTAAGATTCCCAATCCCAACGTCAAGCAATGAACGATTCAGTCCCGACTTTTGACGTTTGTTTTTACCCTTCGATTTGCGAGTCATCCCTTTAAGGTTTAATTTTTCAGTGGCTACCAAGCTATTACAGCCAACAATTTGTGTAGACACTTGATGCTGCCAGTTTTGTCTTTGTCTAGCAACTTTAGACTGAATTTTGGCAATAGCTTGATTTGCTTTTCTCCAGCGTCGCGAAGCTTTAGTTCCTCTCTTTGGAGGTCTTTTTCTCCGACTGGTTTTAGCAATTTTGTTGATTTGGTGTTGAGCAACTTTACCAAATCTGGGGTTATCAATTATATTCCCATTCGAGTCGGCAATTGCGTGATAGGTTCCAAAATCTAAACCAATTGCACCAAGATCAGTTTGATAACGGGTGGGGATACAATCAATAGTAATTGACGCATACCATTTCCCTTGTTTGAACAGTATAGTACAGGTTTTAGGCTTCCCCCAATCTCTAGCTTGACCTCGCATTTTAACGGTTCCCAGATTTGTTATTTTTAGGGAACCATTTTTGCCATCAGTCAAAGCTTTCCATCCGCTTTTACAAGGATATGTCCATCCTTTGTAACGCCGACTTTTCTTGAACTTGGGATACCCAGATTTGAGTTTAAAGAAGCGTTGGAAGGCTAAATGAACTCGTTTAACAGTGTCTTGTAATGCGTGGCTACCAAGTTCTTTGTAATCTGTCCAAAATTCTTTGAACTCTGGCAAACAATTCTGCTGGTCATAGTAACTAATTGACTTATTGAATCGTTTGTAAGAGGTTTTCCGGTGTTCCACACAAGCATTGTATAAAGCGCAATGCAACTTTCGCCAATAGTGCATTTTGTTGGCTTGTGCCTTAGTTGGATATAGCCGGAATGTCACTCGTTTGGTAGCCATAACATATCGACCTTCTGTTATATTTATGGTTAACTATTATAGTTAAGCAGGTATAGTCTGTCAATATGTCTATCAGAAAAGGTTCTCACAGCGTCTTTAGTGTGCGACTGCACTTTGTTTTTGTAACCCATTACCGCAAAAAGGTTTTAAACACAGAAATGCTCAACCGATTGAAAGAAATGGTTGAGCAAGTGTCAAATAAAATGGGATGTCAGTTGATTGAGTTTAATGGAGAGTCTGACCATATCCATATTCTTTTAGACTTCCATCCTAAAAACTCAATTGCTGCGGTTGTTGGAAGTTTAAAAAGTTCTACCGCAAGAATGCTTAAAAAAGAATTTCCTGTAGAAGTTGAAAAGCATTACTGGGGTAAAGTTTCGTTTTGGTCTAACTCATACTATGTTGCGTCTGCTGGAGGCGCACCAATTGAAGTTCTTAAGAAATATATCCAAAACCAAGCAAGTTCCTAGAAATCGCTATCCTTCCCCACCCCGATTTGCGCTCGGGTGGGGACTGCCGCTCAAATCGTTCAATTTCATATAATTTTTATTTTGATTAGAGTGCATTGGACTGTATTCTGGTTGAGAGTTTGACTTGGATGCAAAGTTTGATTCAAAAATCGAGTAAAGTCTATCATTCGATAGATGAATAGGCAGGTATAAACCCTTATTATACAGGAATAATCCCTCTCAAATACATTTGATAAAATGTTCTGAACTTGTGGGTTAAAAATTTTCCTCTCTGAATAACGGAAAAACCGTCTAACAAGAGGATTGATTGTCTAAAGGAAGAAAAAAATGTCTAAGATTACTCAACGATTTCAAGAAGTATTTGAATTTATCGGCTTAGGTGTCAAACGAATATTTAGCGGAAATACGGATCAATATCCCAAAACAGGAGTTCAACCCTATGAGGGAGATCGATCCCGTCAAAAGAATCCTGAATAATTGCGCTCATTGAGGGGGGGAGTAACTTTTAAAATCAATTGAAGTCACTCCATTTTTTTATCTAAAATCCTATTTCTTGTATTTTCCAAGACTGTAATTATTGTTTGGGGATTGGATTGAATTTAATTGAATACAATATAATTGCTCGGGGGGAGGGTTAATTCGTGACATTTGGGAAAACGGTTGGAATTATTTGTTTTTTAATTTCCCTATATATTTTATGGAAAATCAGACAAGTTCTCTTACTCGCTTTTAGTGCTATTGTTTTGGCAACGGCTATTAACAGAATTGTTAAAATCCTTCAGAAACAGGGAATGAAGCGGGGTGTGGCTGTAGGCATTTCCATGTTTTTTATTTTATTGGTTTTAGCGGGATTTATCTCAATTATTGTGCCTCCAGTGGTAGACCAATGGCAAGAATTGAGTGAACAAGTTCCGATGGGATTTGAACAGCTTAAAACTTGGTATCTGGGTTTACAAGATATCATTCCCAACCAAATTTTCGGTAATCTGCAAAGTCCCGAACGTCTGATTGAGCAAATACCTGTTCCTGGTTTTGGACTATTTAATAACGTTTTTAGCTTCTTTTCCACTTCATTGGGAATTACCTTAAACGTTATTCTCGTGATAGCTATCACGATTATGTTAGTGAGTGATCCCACACCCTATCGACGCAACTTTATTTTGATATTTCCCGCCTTTTACCGTCCTCGGGTTGATGAGATTTTAAATGAGTGTGAAGAAAACTTAGTCGGCTCTTTAATTGGTCTTTTATTTAATATGACGGTGATTACGCTTCTCAGTGGTGTTGGCTTATGGATTTTAGGCGTTAGACTGGCTTTAGTTAATGCTTTACTCGCCGGATTTTTAACGTTTATTCCTAATATTGGCCCAACAATTAGCGTCATCCCGCCCGCTTTACTCGCCCTGATGGATGCCCCCTGGAAAGCCTTGGCTGTGATTGGACTTTATATCGCCATTCAACAGATAGAAAGTAATATTTTAACGCCCCTCGTAATGAAACACGAAGTTTCTCTACTTCCGGCTATAACTTTATTATCTCAAGTCATCTTTACCATTTTCTTTGGAACTTTAGGTCTACTTTTAGCCATTCCCCTGGTTGCAGTCTTAAAGGTTTGGTTTCAAGAAATGTTAGTTAAAGATGTAATGAACCAATATCAGTAATAGAACTCCAAATTTTGAAAAAACCTTTTGAAAAAAACCCCTGTCTCGAAGAAACTGGGTATTTGAGTTGAACTTCCAATGTGAGCGGGTTACAAAAACACGGTAAAATGCTTCTGGCTTTAATCAGCTTTACTTGTTCAACCATCACACATCCACAAACCCAGATGACAACCCGTGTAATTCTTGTCCGTCATGGTCAGAGTAGCTATAATGCTCAACACCGTATTCAAGGACGCCTCGATGATTCTGTTTTAACTGAAAAAGGCTGTAACGCAGCTTATCAGGTTGGCGATACTCTGGCTAATTTAACATTTGATGCGATTTATTGTAGCCCTCTCAAACGTGCTAAACAAACGGCTGAACTCATTGTTTCACGCTTGAAAACACCGCCGCCACTTCAACCCACCGAACTTTTGATGGAAATTGATCTTCCTCTGTGGGCGGGTTTACTGCGTCAAGACGCTATCGAAAAATATCCCCAAGACTATCAATGTTGGCATGAACGCCCTGACGAATTTTTTATGCTTCTCTCTGAACCGGATGGAGAACGAAAGCATTTTCCAGTCTTAGCAGTCTTTGAACAAGCCCGACAATTTTGGCGAGAAACTTTAGCTCGTCATCAAGATCAAACTGTTTTAATTGTAGCTCATAATGGCATTAATCGCTCATTAATTGCCACGGCTTTAAGCATCGAAGCTAAATATTATCAATCCATTCAACAGTCTAACTGTGGAATTAGTGTTTTAAACTTTTCAGACGTCACAGCCGGAGAACTTCCTAAACCCGCTTCGGTTCAACTTCAGTCTATGAACCTGACAAGCCACGTCGGAAACCCATTTCCTTCGGTGAGACCTGAACACAAAGGGCCGAGAATTCTATTAGTTCGACATGGGGAAACGGAATGGAACCGCAACGGACAATTTCAAGGACAAATAGATGTTCCTTTAAATGATAATGGTCGAGAACAAGCCCAGAAAGCCGCCGAATTTCTCAAAAACGTTAAACTCGATTTTGCCTTCAGTAGTTCGTTATTGCGTCCCAAAGAAACGGCTGAAATTATTCTCCAATATCATCCCGAAATTGAGTTACAATTTGATCGGGATTTGTGGGAAATTAGTCATGGATTATGGGAAGGTAAATTTGAAGCTCAAATTGAACAGCTTTATCCCGGACTTTTGCAACAGTGGAAAATCGCCCCGGAAACCGTACAAATGCCAGAAGGAGAGAATTTACAACAAATTTGGACTCGCTCAAAACTAGCTTGGGAGCGGATTGTTAAAGCTTATGATCAACAACCTGTTACTGGAATTGTAGTCGCTCACGACGCGATTAATAAAGCAATTCTGGCTCAACTTTTTAACTTGCCTCCTGAACATTTCTGGAACTTTAAACAAGGGAATGGGGCGGTTACAGTGATTGACTATCCTAATGGAATTAACGGTGATCCGGTTTTACAAGCTTCTAATATTACCACTCATTTATTTGAGGGTATTCTTGATAAAACAGCCGCCGGAGCCTTATAAAGTAGGGGCGCTCTTGCTTGCGCCCAGAAATCAAAAGTCAAAAATTACTAATTAAATTATGAGTAGTGAACTGCTACAAAACGTCAGAATACTTGATCCAGAATTAGCAACTGATACCGTTACAGATATTTTAATTAAAGAGGGGATCATTAACGCCATTCAACCTAATCTTTCTCCATCGTCTGATGTCGAAGTTAGAGACGCTAAAGGGTTCATATTAGGCCCCGGTTTAGTAGACTTGTATAGTCACACGGGAGAACCAGGTTTTGAAGAAAGAGAAACCATTTCTTCTCTGATTGACGCCGCCACTGCTGGAGGATTTACCCGATTATCTATTTTACCGGATTCTGTTCCGCCTATAGACAATCCCGCTACTGTTAGTTTAATTCATCACCAAGCTCAAAGTAAAACAGGTTTTCAAGTTTATCTTTGGGGCGCTTTAACGCAAAGTGTCGCCGGAAAACAAATGAGTCCATTGGCGGAATTAGCGACAACAGAAATAATCGGTTTTGCTGATGGTAAACCTGTTCAAGATTTAATGTTATTGCGACGGTTACTGGAATATCTTAAACCTTTTAATAAACCCATCGCATTATATTGTTGCGATCGCCAACTTTCCAGTAATGGGGTGATGCGAGAAGGAAATGAATCGATTTTAAGCGGTTTACCAGGAATACCTGCTTATGCGGAAACAACAGCCATTTCAACCGTATTAGAAATCGTCGCTGCCACAAAAACCCCTGTTCATTTAATGCGAGTTTCAACCGCTCGTAGTGTAGAATTAATTCGGGAAGCTAAAGCTAGAAATTTACCAATTACAGCGAGTACAACTTGGCTGCATTTATTACTCAATACTCAAGCCATTAGCGGTAAAAAGCAGATTTTACCCTTTAACTTCACGCCTTACGACCCTCATTTAAACCTAGATCCTCCTTTGGGAAATCCTGAAGATCAAATCGCTTTAATTCAAGGGGTAAAAGATGGTATAATTGATGCGATCGCCATTGATCATACGCCCTACACCTACGAAGAAAAAACCGTTGCTTTTGCAGATGCGCCAGCCGGGACAATCGGCTTAGAATTAGCTTTACCGTTATTGTGGCAAACATTTGTCAGTTCGGGTCAGTGGTCAGCCTTGGAATTATGGCAAGCTTTAAGTACAAAGCCGTTAAAATGTCTCGGACAAAAACCCTCAAAGATTGCTGTAGGTCAACCGGCGGAACTGACATTATTTTCCCCTCAAACTCCTTGGAAAGTAGCCGCAAAAACTTTAAAATCTTTGTCGGTGAATACGCCTTGGATGAGACAAGAAATCACAGGTAAAGTGGTGAGAACCTATACTCCATAATTTGGGTCATCATTTCGGGATTAATTCACACTTCGGGCGGGTTTATCCGTCAACAGTGAACTAAAATGAAGCTCTCTAGCAAGCTAAACTCAACGGACGTAATACCTATTATCTTGCGCCCGTTATCTAACCTCAGATCGCTTCTAACCAACAAATTTGATTCCAAGCCGTTTAACAGCAATCTTCTTCAACCTGATCGAGTAAATTCAATGCTTCAACATCTTCAAATTGCTCAAACAAAGCGCGAATACTATTCACTTGGCTACCGACGAAAAAAAGTTCATCTTGTCCCATTTTCTGACGTTCAACCAATTTCATCTTGAAATATTCCAACCAAGAACTCGGTTCAGATGAATGATCAAGATAATACTCAATACGGTCAACCAGTCTCCGGGCAAGGCGATCGCAGTCGATATCTTTAAAAGTGATGTAACGGTCTAGTTTTTTATCTGAAGTCATGGGAACTTTCATGATCTTAGATGACAATCCGGGGAAGATCTCTAAACTTAAGGATCGAACAGAACAGATAATCAGAAATTTCTAGATTTTACTGATTATTGTAGGTTTCTGAGAGCGGAGCTGCATATAAAGGAACTTCGTCTAATCCTCCCACCCGATTCGGTGGCCAGAACCGCACCACTGCCCGACCAATGATATGATCACGAGGGACAAATCCCCAATAGTGACTGTCATAACTGTTATTACGGTTATCTCCGAGAACCAAATACTGATCTTCGGGTACCGTTTCAGGCCCCCAATTGTACTGAGGTTCTTCAGCGATGTATTTTTCCGTCAATGGCTGACCATTAACGAAAACCAGTCCATCACGAACTTCAACCGTTTCACCCGGTAAACCGATAATCCGCTTGATAAAGGCGTCTTTGTACTGGGTTTTGAGTTGATCAGTCGGAGAGAAAACAACGACATCTCCGCGATCAGGATCTTGAAACTTATACCCCAGTTTATCAATAATCAGGCGATCGTTTATTTCTAAAGTCGGTAACATTGACCCAGAAGGAATATAACGCGCTTCCGCGACGAAGGTGCGAATCCCCAAAGCTAAAATGATACTTAGCCCAATCGTTTTAAATCCCTCAATCCAGGCATTTTCTGAATGGTCTTGAGGTGAATGATGATTATGTGGCTCTTGATTTGGAAGGCTACTCATAGGCCGTATTTCAAAGGGCAGTTAAGAATGGTTAGGAATGCGAAGCCGAAATTTTGAGTTTTAGTAATGGTAAAGTGAATTATAGTGCAGAAATCGCTATACTGTCCAAGCCTTAACTCAATTAAAGCTCAGATTTTTGGTTCACTGAATCATCTAATGTCTGTTGTACACTTGAATTTAAGTCTGTTATGTAATCCATCCTACCAAATTGAGTCAGCGATCGCCCATACCCTCTAGACTCTAAAAGTTTACAAAGGTTCCGGTGTCAGGGAACGCCGGATCAGGGTAAAGGGTACTGGGTACTGGGTACTGTCTAGGGGCAGCTTCTCCAAAGATTTATTAGATCACCGATATAAACCTGCCCGATACCGTAAACTAAAAACACAGTTAACGCTCAAAAAATGTAATACTATGTCTGAACATACCTGTTTGTTGATTCGTCGAGCGACAATTATCCTACCGGATGGTGAATTGTTGTTAGGAGATGTCAAAGTTCAGGGATCTCAAATTGTCGAAGTTGGGGTAGATGTTGACTATGATCCAGCCGAACCCAATGTTTTAGAAATTGATGCCCAAGGTTTGACTTTGTTACCGGGAGTGATTGATCCGCAGGTTCACTTCCGAGAACCAGGATTAGAACACAAAGAAGATTTATTTACGGCGAGTTGTGCTTGTGCAAAAGGCGGTGTCACCTCTTTTTTAGAAATGCCAAATACTCGCCCCCTGACGACAAATCAAGCGGCTTTAGATGATAAATTATTTCGAGGGAGTCAAAAATGTTTAGTCAATTATGGCTTTTTTATTGGGGCGACGGGGGAGAATTTAGAAGATTTATTAACCGTTAATCCAACTCCGGGAATTAAAATTTTCATGGGGTCAATGAAAGGGCCGTTATTAGTCGATCAAGAAGCGATTTTAGAAGAAATCTTTGCCAAAGGCGATCGCTTAATTGCCGTTCATGCAGAAGATCAAGCCCGAATTAATCAACGTCGTCAAGAATTTGCCGGAATTTCCGATCCAGCCATTCATTCTCAAATTCAAGATAATCAAGCCGCCTTACTCGCCACAAAATTAGCGGTCAAACTCTCTAAAAAATATCAACGAAGACTGCATATATTACATCTTTCTACGGGAGAAGAAGCCGAATTTTTACGACAAGAAAAACCCGCTTGGGTAACAGCAGAAGTCACCCCTCAACACTTACTTCTCAATACCAGCGCCTATGAAAAAATAGGAACAAAAGCCCAGATGAATCCCCCCTTGCGATCGCCGGAAGATAATCAAATATTATGGCAAGCTTTACGGGATGGGGTAATTGATTTTATTGCCACCGATCACGCACCGCATACTTTAGAAGAAAAAGCCCAACAATATCCCAATTCTCCCTCGGGAATGCCTGGAGTTGAGACATCCTTACCGTTAATGTTAACCCAAGCCGAACAAGGCTGTTGTACAATTGCTCAAGTTGCTCATTGGATGTCTACAGCCGTCGCCAAACATTATAAAATCCCCAATAAAGGCGCGATCGCTCCGGGTTATGATGCGGATTTAGTGTTAGTAGATTTAAACACCTATCGTCCGGTTTTAGCCGAACAACTTCTGACGAAATGTGGCTGGAGTCCGTTTGAAGGTTGGAACCTCACCGGATGGCCTGTATTTACTATTGTCGGCGGTCAAATCGTTTATGATCGAGGTCAGTTAAAAACCGAAGTCCGGGGTCAAGCTTTAAAATTTGATTGATTCTCAACTTCAATGACGGACAAAAATCTGTCCTCAGTCTTAATTCCTCATCCTTGAGTTAGACATAGGATAGTTGAAAGGAAGCAGTTACCAACCGATCATCGTTGTCAACTGATTCCAAAGCGTTAAATAAACCGATTTGTTACATTGAACGTTTATGAATAAATCCTCCTCATCGGATCTCAACTACACTTCGATTCAATCTCTGCCTGAAATTTGGCCGATTTTAGCCAAAAAAGTCGGTCAAGGAATAGCCCTACACGACCCCCACTCCCAACCGGAAGTGATACTCAGCTATAGTGAACTCTGGCTACAAATTCAACAATTTGCCGCCGGACTGCAAACTTTAGGGGTAGAAGCGGTTAGTGAGGATGCCTTACCGAGTCGAATTGCCTTATTTGCTGATGATAGTCCTCGTTGGATGATCGCCGATCAAGGAATTATGACGGTTGGGGCTGCTGATGTCGTGCGGGGGGCGACGGCCGATCCGGCAGAATTAGTTTATATTCTCAAAGATAGCGGCAGTGTTGGGTTAGTCGTTGAAGATCTGAATTTACTGAAACGTTTGCGATCAAGTATTGAAGATCTGCCGATCAAGTTTATTGTATTGCTGTCCGATGAAGAACCCGATCCGAGTGAAATTCCCAGCATACCTGTATTGAACTTTTCCCAACTTTTGAATAAGGGAGGAGATTTCACCCTGAGAATACCCAGGATTTCTGGTCAAGATAGTCTGGCAACATTGCTGTACACTTCGGGAACCACCGGAAAACCGAAAGGGGTGATGCTGACTCATGGTAATTTGCTGCATCAACTTAAGGCTATTCCTGATTTTCTTCAACCGGAAGTTGGCGACTGTGTTTTGAGTCTACTTCCGACTTGGCACAGCTTCGGACGGACTGGACAATATTTCTTTTTATCGCAAGGCTGTACTCAGGTTTATAGTAGTATTCGCTATTTTAAGCGGGATCTCAAAGAATTTAAGCCGCGTTATATGACCAGCGTTCCCCGCATTTGGGAATCGATTTATGAAGCCGCTCAAAAACAGTTAAGCGAACAACCTGCAAGTCGTCAAAAGATTGCTAAATTCTGTTTTAACGTTAGTGAACGGTATGTTTTGGCGCGTCGTCGGGTTAATGGATTAACCCTGGATGCAAAATCGCCTTCGGGGATGGAAAAAGCGAGCGCTCGTTTACAAATGGGACTGTTGACGCCTTTACATCGGTTAGCGGATCGATTGGTTTACCAAAAAATTCGGGCGGCGACAGGCGGAGAGTTTAAATTTGCCATTAGTGGTGGCGGTTCTCTGGCGATGCACCTAGAGATGTTTTATGAGATTGTCGGGGTTGATTTGTTAGTGGGATATGGCTTAACAGAGACTTCCCCGGTATTAACAGCTCGGCGTCCATTGCATAACCTACGGGGTTCAGCCGGAAAACCGATTCCGCAAACCGAAATTCGGATCGTTGATCCTGAAACGCGGCAAGTTCTACCTCGCCAGGAAAAGGGTGTGGTGTTGGCACGGGGGCCGCAGATTATGAAGGGGTATTTTGAAAACCCAGAAGCCACCGCTAAAGCGATTGATCCAGAAGGATGGTTTGATACGGGAGATTTAGGCTGGTTAAGCCGACAGAATGATTTGGTATTGACAGGTCGGGCGAAGGATACGATTGTCTTGAGTAATGGGGAAAATATCGAACCGCAGCCGATTGAAGATGCTTGTATTCGTAGTCCCTATATTGATCAAATGGTTTTAGTCGGCCAGGATCAAAAAGTGTTGGGTGCGTTAATTGTACCGAACTTTGATGCGTTGGAAAAATGGGCCAATAGTCAAAATCTGAAATTGAAATTACCAAATTCCGAGTCTGTAAACGACAACGAAGCCCTCGATCTTGAAAGTCCCCCAGTTCAAGACTTATTCCGCAAGGAGTTAAACCGAGAGGTAAAGAACCGTCCGAGTTATCGCATTGATGATCGCATTGGGCCGTTTCGCTTGATTTTAGAACCCTTTACGATGGAAAATGGGATGTTGACTCAAACCCTGAAGATCAAGCGTCCTGTCGTAATGGAACGTTACCGCGATATGATTGACGCAATGTATTAAGACAGTGACCACCAGTAAACAGTGACCAGTAATCAGTGTTGTAGGGGCAATTTATGAATTGCTCGTACCAGTGATGTTAAAACTGATCACTGTAAAAATCTCTAGATCATCTGTTTTTTCGGTTATTATCTGTTTTGAATGACAAGGACAATAAACAGGCAACATACTCATGGATATCTCGAACAATCAACTCCTTCTCAAACGAGCGATTAATGTCAAAGCGGTTGTTACACCCCGATGGAGAGAAGAAGCTCAACAGCAACTTCAAGCTCAAATTAATCAGCTTGATAGTCAGTTGCAGCAGCTAGAAATGCAAGGACAACGCATGATTGCGGAGTTAAGAAAGCAGACTATTCATCCTCCTGGCCCTGAAGTCATGCAGCAAATTGATACTATTCAAGTTCAGATGAATGAACAGAAAAGTAAGTTTCTTGATCAAAAAAATCAAAGCTTACAACAACTGCAACAAATTCAAACTTTAGAACTCGAACAAGAAGTGAGTCAAGGGCAGATTGAAAGTGTATTTGCTGTTGAAAAGGGTGATAATCTCATTCGTAAAATGCAGGTAGAAGTCATCTTACGTGATGGGGTGATTGAGGAGATTCGCGGCGAGATTTAAACAGTGACCAGTTTACAGTTATCAGTGACCAGTTTTGTAGGGGCGGGTTCCATATTTAATGTATGTTTTCCCTGAAGGAACCTACATAAACCCGCCCCCCACAGTGAACAGTTTTGTAGGGGCGGGTTCCATACTTATGTATGTTTTCCCTGAAGGAACCTACATAAACCTGCCCCCCACAGTGAACAGTTTTGTAGGGGCGGGTTCCATACTTATGTATGTTTTCCCTGAAGGAACCTACATAAACCTGCCCCCCACATTGACTGATAACTGGTACGGGTAATTCATCAATTACCCCTACAACTGTAAACTGTTTCCCTAAATTCTTTTAAAATTTTTCTGATGTTCCATTTCTAACGATCCAAAACACCACACACCTATGATTCACGAAGTTTTCATGCCTGCCCTAAGTTCAACGATGACAGAGGGTAAAATTGTCTCATGGCAAAAAGCACCTGGCGATCAAGTTGAGAAAGGAGAAACGGTTCTCGTTGTTGAGTCCGATAAGGCAGATATGGATGTAGAAGCCTTCTATTCGGGCTATTTAGCTACAATTTTGGTACCGGAAGGAGAATTTGCCCCGGTTGGTAATACGATCGCTTTAATTGCGGAAACAGAGGCTGAAATTGAACAGGCGAAACAGCAAGCCTCTAGCGACAAGAAAGCGGATACTGCTCCGAGTTCTGCTAAACCTTCAACACCTGCCCCTGCTGAACTTGTTACCGCTTCTGCGACAACAACCGCCCAAAGCGCTAGCCGTCGGAATGGCCGGATTGTTGTTTCTCCTCGCGCCCGCAAACTGGCGAAGGACTTAAAGGTTGATTTGAGTAAGGTAGAGGGTAGTGGCCCTCATGGTCGGATTGTGGCTGAAGATGTGGAAGCTGTGGCGGGTAAATCGTCTCAGACGGCTCCGAAACAACCTGCGGCGACGGGTTCGGCTCCCACTGTCTCTCATCAGCCACAGAAGCCAGCAGCACCCGCTCCTGCGCCTCAACCTGTTCGGGCGGCAGCACCGGGTCAAGTCACTCCCATGAACACGCTGCAAAATGCGGTAGTGCGAAATATGGTGGCGAGTCTGCAAGTGCCTGGGTTCCGGGTTGGGTATACGATTACCACAGATGCTTTAGACGCACTGTATAAGCAAATTAAGTCTAAGGGTGTCACTATGACGGCGCTGTTGGCGAAGGCTGTGGCGGTGACGTTGCAGAAGCATCCGTTAGTGAATGCGAGTTATGTGGAGTCGGGGATACAATACAGTTCTGCGATTAATATTGCGGTAGCGGTGGCGATGGCGGATGGCGGTTTAATTACGCCTGTGTTGAAAAATGCGGATCAAATGGATATTTATTCGTTGTCTCGCACTTGGAAAGATTTAGTTGAACGTTCACGGGCGAAACAATTACAACCCGATGAATATAATAGCGGAACGTTTACGCTTTCTAATTTGGGAATGTTTGGCGTTGATCGCTTTGATGCGATTTTACCACCTGGTCAAGGTTCGATTTTAGCGATTGGGGCTTCTCGTCCGCAAGTTGTGGCGACTGAGGATGGTTTGATGGGTGTTAAGCGCCAAATGCAGGTTAATATTACTTGCGATCATCGGATTATTTACGGTGCTGATGCGGCGGCTTTCTTACAAGATTTAGCCAGGTTAATTGAAACGAATCCGCAGTCGTTGACGATGTAGACCTCTCCCCCTAACCCCCTCTCCTCAAAGGCGAAGGGGAACTCAAAAAACCCGGTTTCTTATCCAAAAAACCCGGTTTCTCAAAGAAACCGGGTTTTTAATTCCACTGGGTGCTAGCCCCAACTGACATAACTGAGATTTTCGTCTAAAAGCAGTTTCACAAGGATGCAATAAATAATTTTTTCTGACGATCCGCAGCAAAAGCAAGACAAGCTTTGATATCTTCTGAAGTGAGTTCAGAAAAATCTTCTAAAATTTCTTCTTCTGTCATCCCTGCTGCTAGATACTCTAAGATGTCATAAACTGTAATTCGCATTCCTCGAATACAAGGTTTTCCGCTCCGTTTTCCCGGTTCAATTGTGATAATCTCGTGGTAGTTCATCAAGATGTTTCCTCTGTGTGATCAGTTTAATCTCTTTCTCCAAACCATTCAATGGCTTTTTTCTCTATGTCTTTAATAAAACTATCTTTTCCATCCATATAAGCTTCAATATCATGGGGATATTTTGCGGCGAGTTCTTGTTTTAATAAACTATATTTTTGGGCGGCTTCTGGATGGGCGATCATGTAATCTCGAAAAGCGAGATGACGTTTAACTTCGGTTGAACCGACTTCAAACACATGAACGTGATGGGTTCTAATTCCGGCTGAGTTGTCTTTGCGAAAATATCGACGACCGACTATTCCAAACTCTCCCATTATTGTATACCCAAAAGACTGCATTTCGACATTTTTTTCATCAACTTTTGTAATCTCTTTCACCTCAACTAATAAATCGATAATGGGTTTCGCGTAAATACCGGGAATGGATGTACTACCGATATGATGAATGGCGATCGCATTTTCGCCGAAAATATTAGCAATTTGTTGGGATTCTTTCTGAAAGTCTTTTTGACCGTTTGGGTTAGGAGGAACAACTTCTACTTTTTTCATCGCTGTTAGATTAGGTTTATTTCGATTAAAAACCCAGTTTCTATTGAGAAACCGGGTTTTTCGGATGTACAGTTATCGCGATCGCAGAGGGCTATATTCTTGGGTTTTTACCTGATAATACAAAAACAAAACTCCATTATCATAAATTTTGCTGTGGGTAAGTTCTAAGGCTGTTTGTTGGATTTTTCCTGAAAACAAAGGAATCCCAGAACCCATCAAAAAAGGATTTAATTTAATTATCACTTCATCAATCAAATTCGCGTCAAACAGGGTTGTGGCTATATTCGCACCACCACAAAGGTAAATGTCTTTACCTGTTTCCTGTTTTAAACTTTTAACGAGTTCGATAATATTTTCTGAGACGATTTCAACATTTTTATCAGGACTTTCTTTAATTGTCCGCGAGAACACATAACTTTTCATCATTGGGTAAGGGTTCGTTTTACCTTCTTTTAAACCGACTTCATAGGTTTTGCGTCCCATCAATACAATATCAAAGTCTTTCAACGAGTTTAAATAATCGCTGACCTGTTCACCTTCAAAGAGAAAACCATCAAATGAACCATCTTCGTGAGCAATAAATCCATCTACGCTAGTTGCCACATAATATTTTAATTTTCGCATTGTTAGACCTCTATTTTTGAACTTTAAGTTAATCTTGGTAAATCTCCCTTGAACTATCGGATATCAGTGATTTCATTCCGGCTGTACTACAATAATAATACAACTTTTTGCTGATTGTCTCTGATATTTTGAGTGTTCGTCCCCCCTCTACAGGACTGCAAAAAAGCGGTAGATTTATTCTTAGATACTGCTCAATCAGAAGATAAAATCATTATGAAAGCCATTGTGATGACTAAACCAGGGGCGCCGGATGTTCTCACGCTGAAGGAGGTAGCAGAACCGAAAATTAAAGCCGATACAGAACTTTTGGTTCGTCTGAAAGCCGCAGGAGTCAACCCCATTGACACGAAACTCCGTAGCCGAGGAACATTTTACCCAGAAAAAATGCCCGCTATTCTAGGATGTGATGGCGCGGGTGTGGTTGAAGCAGTGGGTAAAGGGGTCGAAAAATTTCAGGTGGGCGACGAGGTTTATTTTTGTGACGGTGGGTTGGGTGATGAAACGGGAAACTATGCGGAGTTGACGGTTGTTGATGAAAAGTTTGTCAGCAAAAAACCACAATCTCTGAGTTTTGTAGAAGCGGCGGCGGCGCCTTTGGTGTTAATTACAGCTTGGGAATCTCTTTATGATCGCGGAAAATTGCAACACGGACAACGAGTTTTAATTCATGCGGGAGCGGGGGGTGTTGGTCATGTGGCGATACAATTAGCAAAGTTGCAAGGGGCGGAAGTTGCGACAACAGTTTCGCCGGAAAATGCTGATTTTGTTCGTCAGTTGGGTGCAGATTTGGTCATAGATTATAAACAGATAAATTTTGTTCAACGAGTGTTGGACTGGACGGATGGAGAAGGGGTTGATTTGGCTTTTGATACCGTCGGTCAAGACACTTTTTTCAAAACAATAGAAGCGGTTAAACTGTATGGGGATTTGGTGACTATTTTAGAACCCGATACGAGTTTAGGAAATTTGAAGGAAGCCCGTAAACGGAATCTCAGAATCGGTTTGGAATTGATGCTCACACCCATGTTGCAAGGGTTAATTGATGAACAAAAAGATCAAGCGAAAATTCTACAACAATGTGGGCGTTTAATGGATGAAGGAAAGCTTAGAATTCATGTGAATCATGTTTATCCGTTGGCGGAAGCTGCGAAAGCGCATGAAAAATTAGAAGCGGGAGGAATGACCGGAAAAGTTGTATTAACAATGGATTGATTTTAAGTTTTAAACTTCTTGATGTGCTTTTTTGATGATACAATTATCAAGGAGCGAGGATACCTAAATTCACGCTCCTTTTCAATGTCAAGGATCACAAACAGATGTCGGAAAAGTTAATTACTACTTATCTAGAAATGACTGATCCAGCAGAGTTTAAACCTGCTATTCTTGAGAATCTTCAAGGAATTACTATCTTTCCCTTGGAAACGCCCGATCTGGAATTTTACCGCTTTTTGTATGATCGGGTGGGAAACGCTTGGCGTTGGCGCGATCGCTTATTATTAAGTGATCAGCAACTTACTGATATTTTAGCAGATGCGGGAACCAGTATTGATGTTTTGTATGTCAATGGAGCGCCCGCAGGTTATATTGAATTAAGTCAGTGTGAAAGTTCTACGGAAATTGCTTATTTTGGTTTACGTTCGGGTTATTGTGGTCGGGGCTTAGGGAAATATTTACTCAGTTATGGGATCACAAAAGCTTGGAATCAAAATACACAACGTCTTTGGGTGCATACTTGTAATCTTGATAATATTTATGCTTTGGATAATTATCTTAAACGAGGATTTAAAGTCTACAAAGTTGAAGAAGAACCTTTGCCTAAACAATATCTTTGATGCTTTTAATCAGTTATTTTTAAAACAGATAAAGCTTTGGATTTTAACAATAGTTGTATTAATGATATGGGTTTGGAGTTATTCTCCAGTCTTGGCTGTCAACTCCCCCAGTGAGAAAATCCCCTTAACCCTAGAAATCTTACAAGAAAGAGTCCAAAATCCCGTTAATACAGAGGGTACATCTCTGATTGATCTAGAAAACTTTATCATTGATTTACGAGAAAAAAATGCAGAGTTTAGTCAACAATTTTATCAGCAAATTCAAGCGGCACTCAATCAATCTGAAAATAAAGTGGGTTTAAATCTCAGTAACTCGACGATTAAAGGAGACTTTCTAGCGAGTAAAATGGGCGTTAGAGTTCCTTTACTCAAAGAAACATTATTGTCTATTTTTTCCGCAGATGAACTGACAATATTAACTTCAGAAAAAGCTCAATTTTCGCTGATAAATCAATCAGAAAATAATACGGCTGTAACACTTCCTAAAATTACGGTTATTCGCAGTCGTCTCAAATGCAAAAATACAGAATTCCAAGGTAATGTTGATTTTAAAAAAGCCTTTTTATTACGCGGAATAGACGCTCAAGAGGCAATCTTTCAAGAGGAAACTACTTTTACTGAAACGCGATTTAATGAAATTGCAAACTTTACAAAAGCTATATTTCAACAAAAAACAAAGTTTACAGATGCAGTCTTTTTAACTAAAGCAAAATTCAACCAAGCAAATTTTCAAGCATTTACCAATTTTGAGGATAGCACGTTTCAAGATGTCAGTTTTAATCAAGCTCATTTTCAAGCCTTTGCTAATTTTAAAAGTATTTTTGGGGATGGAGAAGCCGATTTTAGTGAATCTAGGTGGCAAGATCGAGTCCTTTTTTCAAAGTCTCGCTTCACTCATTCTTTGAGTTTTCAACAAGCCATTTTTGAACAATCTGTTGATTTTCGCGATACTCGGTTTAATCAAGATTTTAGTCTGCGAGAAGCCAGTATTCAAGGTGTGATTGATTTTAGTGATTCTGGGTTTGGACTATTAACAGAAATCAATGTTTCTGATTTAATGTTTGACTCGAATTCAGCGAAAATCATGGGTGATCCGGGTATTATTGGTGAGATACTTTCCGTCAAAAAGTTACAAGGAAATGAAAACTTACTTCGGAATTTAATTCAAAATTTCCGTCAACAAGAACAGATCGGAGATGCGAATAAAATTGAATATTTGAAAGCTAAACTATTACTTCAACAATTCAAACGAAATATTTTTGGAATTGATATAAATACCGCCTCTATTTCTCGGTTAATCTACGCTGGATTTACTTCTGAACAAGCTGATGCTATTTTTAATGCAAGAATCAAACAGCCTTTTAGAAACTTAACGGAAATTTTAAAGCTAGATAAAATTGATTTAGCCACTTATATCAAAGTTTATGATCGCGTCGTGGCTAATCGTTATCAGGGAGACAGAGAAGAAGATGTAAAAATTGGATGGAAACAAGTCATTCTTGATAGCTATATTATCCCGTTATTCACAAGTTTTGACACGGCTTTACATTGGGTTGAATTGAGTGTATTATTACTCTTAAGCGGCTATGGAACCCGTTTTGAATTAGTCTCAGGCGTGGGTATCGTTGCCATTGCTTATTTTGGCTTAATATTTTGGTTTGTAGATCGAGTCAGACGGCGACACCCAATCCCCATTTTACCGACATTTTCAGAAAGCCTGTGGATGTTAGCGAGTTATGGAATATTGACTTCTATGGGTTTAACTCAAATCTTTAGTGCTTCGAGTCACCCGATTTTAACTGTACTCTGTTTAGCCGCTTTTATTGTTCCCATTCCGGGTGCTTTGTTGGGATTTCTTTATTACAAAAGACGCCATCATAACCTATTAGATTTATCTTATCTTACCGAAGATGCCAGTCAACGACAACTGCGATTAATGATCGGGCGATTACCGCTAATGCCGAGATTTGTTTTCTTTCGCGATCGCTATATGTCCATTCTCTGGGATACACGCTGGAATTGGCTAAATTATTATGATTTTAGCCTCAATAATTTTCTGAAATTTGGCTTTAATGATCTGCGTTTAAGAGATGAACACCTACCCGGATTAATTGCCAGTTTAGTCTGGTATCAGTGGGGTTTAGGTGTTCTTTATCTCATTCTCTTATTTTGGACACTTTCTCGTACAATTCCGGGATTAAATCTACTGATCTATCTCAAGTAATCGTTTAGTTTAAATCCGATAAACTCGATAATTCTCGCTGAGATTTTGAGAGGAGTTCCTGCACTTCTTCATCAGAAGTTTGAGAAAAATCTTCATACCAAAAACTAATGGCACTCAGACGTTTAGGCTGTACTAAACAGATGACTTTACTGACTTGTTCTTTCAACTTTTGACAGGTTGCTGGAGGCGCGAGAGGAACCGCGACAACAATGGCTTTGGGTTGATGCGATCGCATCACTTCAATCGCGGCAAAAAGGGTTGAACCTGTTGCTACACCATCATCGACTAAAATTACTATTTTATCTTGTAAATTCAGAGGGGATCGCCCTTGACAATAGAGATGATAACGTCGTTGTAACTCTTGTTTTTCTTCTGCTAAAACCGTCTCAAAATCTAGCGGAGAAACTCGCCAATCTGCTATAATATCTTTATTAAGAGTCATCGCGTTTCCCTGTCCTATTGCACCCATTGCCAGTTCTTTATGGGCAGGAACTCCCAGTTTACGAACTAAACAGACATCTAATGGAAGATGAAGCGATCGCGCAATTTCATAAGCAACCGGAACTCCTCCACGCGGCAAACCTAACACCAATACATCACAACGATTTCCATATTCTCTCAGGCGAGATGCGAGTAAGCAACCTGCTTCAGTTCGATTTTTAAATTGTTGCATAGTCATTTTGACTTACCTCTCTTTTGACCTCTGTTATTACTGTGTGTTTTCTACCGACCGATAGATTACAAAACTAAAATATAGCCCTAGCAACCTATTCAAAATAAACTTGATGTAGCGAATCCTAACTTCAGTCTGTCTCTATTTATTTTAACAAATTTTCACGCCTAAACTCAATTCATAGCAAATAATCTAAATTAATTAACCGAGTTTCTCAAACAAAAATTTAAGTTTTTTGAACTCATCCCACCGTTGAAGTTTTATAATTACAATGCAGCGAGAGATTAACTATGGATGTAA
Organism: Limnoraphis robusta BA-68 BA1; assembly: GCF_034932365.1. Taxonomy (NCBI): domain Bacteria; kingdom Bacillati; phylum Cyanobacteriota; class Cyanophyceae; order Oscillatoriales; family Sirenicapillariaceae; genus Limnoraphis; species Limnoraphis robusta. The sequence goes on from NZ_JAYGHR010000009.1 coordinate 23,821, forward strand.
AAGCCGCCATTGCTTGGGAAGCGGGCAAACCGTTAAGTTTAGAAACAGTCCAACTCGAAGGCCCCAAAGCCGGAGAAGTATTGGTTGAAATTAAAGCCACTGGTGTCTGTCACACCGACGCCTACACCCTCTCCGGCGCCGACCCAGAAGGGCTGTTTCCGACAATTCTCGGCCATGAAGGGGCGGGAGTCGTCGTTGAAGTCGGGCCGGATGTCAAAAGCGTCAAACCCGGCGATCACGTCATTCCCCTCTACACGCCGGAATGTCGCCAATGTGAATATTGCCTCAGCATGAAAACCAATCTTTGTCAAGCCATTCGTTCAACCCAAGGCAAAGGATTGATGCCCGATGGTAGCAGTCGGTTTTCAATTAAGGGCGAAAAAATTCATCACTACATGGGAACTTCTACCTTTTCAAATTATACCGTATTACCCGAAATTTCGGTGGCAAAAATTCGGGAAGATGCCCCTTTTGACAAAGTTTGTTATATCGGTTGTGGCGTAACAACAGGTATCGGCGCTGTTATTAATACCGCTAAAGTTGAACCCGGATCAAACGTCGTTGTTTTTGGCTTAGGTGGCATTGGTTTAAATGTGATTCAAGGGGCAAAAATGGTCGGGGCTAACATGATTGTTGGCGTTGATCTTAACCCCGCAAAACGAGAAATTGCTGAAAAATTTGGCATGACGCATTTTGTTAACCCCAAAGAAATTGAAGGAGATTTAGTTCCCTATTTAGTTGAATTAACCAAAGGCGGCGCTGACTACAGCTTTGAATGTATTGGTAATGTTAACGTCATGCGTCAAGCCTTAGAATGCTGTCATAAAGGTTGGGGCGTGAGTGTGATTATTGGCGTCGCAGGTGCCGGACAAGAAATTAGCACCCGACCCTTTCAATTAGTCACCGGACGAGTTTGGAAAGGTTCAGCATTTGGAGGCGCTAGAGGACGAACAGACGTTCCTAAAATTGTCGATTGGTATATGGAAGGTAAAATTAATATTGATGATTTGATTACCCATGTATTACCCATTGAACAAATTAACGATGCGTTTGATTTAATGCACAAAGGAGAATCAATTCGCACGGTTTTAACCTACTAAAAAAATTGACTAAAAACTAAAAACCCGGTTTCTCAAAGAAACCGGGTTTTTAGAACTTGACGGTTTTACACCTTCTACTTATAGTAAAATCAAAATAGACTGAAAACAACACACAACATAAAAAGGACATAAAAATGCGAATTTTAGTCATGGGCGGAACCCGTTTTATCGGCGTTTACTTAACGAAAATCTTAGTCGAACAAGGTCACGAAGTCGTATTATTTAACCGAGGAAATAAACCCGCCCCCGTAGAAGGAATTCAACAAATACATGGCGATAGAACCGACGCCAATCAAATTAAAGAAAAACTAGCTAATGAAAACTTTGATGCGATTTTTGATAACAATGGACGGGAACTCAGCGATACCAAACCCCTCGCAGATTTATTCAAAGGAAAAGTCAAACATTTTGTCTATATGAGTTCGGCTGGAGTGTATTTAAAATCTCCTGAAATGCCTCATGTTGAAGGCGATAAAACCGACCCAAAAAGCCGTCATTTAGGCAAATACGAAACCGAAACTTATCTACAAGAACAGCAATTACCCTGGACATCTATTCGCCCAACTTATATTTACGGCCCTCAAAATTATAACCCCTTAGAATCTTGGTTTTTTGATCGCATTGTTGCAAATCGTCCTATTCCTATTCCCGGTAACGGAGTGCATATTACTCAGTTAGGTCATGTGAAAGATTTAGCAAAGGCAATGGTTGCCGTATTAGGGAATGAAAATGCCATCGGTCAGGTGTATAATATCTCTGGCGATCGCTATGTTACTTTTGATGGTTTGGCGGGTGCTTGTGCGGTTGCTGCGGGGAAATCAGCAGAAGATTTAAACATCATTCATTACGACCCCAAACAGTTTGATTTTGGCAAACAAAAGCCTTTTCCTCTGCGGCTTCAACATTTCTTTGCGGATGTTCACAAAGCGATGAACGAGTTAAATTGGCAACCGGAATATGATTTAATTTCGGGGTTAAAAGATTCGTTTCAAAATGATTATCAGATGTCAGATAAAGCTGAGGTTGATTTTAGTTTAGACGACGAAATTATCAACGCAGTTAAGTAACGCACCATATCTGGTAAGTTTTGGGCGCAATTTCGGATGCCAATTCAGGGCGCAAGCCTTGCGCCCCTACAGATCATTTTATAGGGTTTAATATGAGTCAGTTTGAATTATTAAATGATGACACTACTATCTTGATGATTAATCAGGATACTTTTACTGTTGCTAGGTTGAAACAACTAATTTCTAAAAAACTATATCAAAAATTAGTTGAAAAACCAGGAAATACTTCGTATAGTATTCAATCATCTTTTCTTAAAGGTCTTATTATTGGTGAAGAACAAAATGTGAAAATTAGTATGAGTAATTTTCAATTCACCTTTCCGACAGAAGGAATGGATTGTAAACTCTTAAACTTAAATACTAAAGAATGGGAGTTAGGTAAGTTAAGGATATTTTCTGATGTAAAAATAACTAATAATGGGGGTAATATTAATGCTAAAATAAACGAACTTAAACTGGAATTTGCAACAGACGAACCACCGCTATCAGACATCGAAACATCATTAGACGAATTTAGAAAACAGAACCTAGAATCATAAACCGTAGGGGCGCAAGCCTTGCGCCCTCTGTGGCGGTACATCCCAAAAACCCGGTTTCTCGAAGAAACCGGGTTTTTATTAAAGCCGTTGATATTGTAGGCGAAATTGTACAACTCCCGGTTTATCTTCTTCAATAAAACGATCTCGGCGAATTTCTTCTAAACCTAACTGTTTAAACTGCGATAATTCCCCCTCAGATAACGGCCAGGGCGGGCCATCGGGTTCATTTTCACTATCCCGATAACGAGTAATAACGATTAATGTACCATTCTCTGCAACTAACGAAGAAATAGCTTGAATACTATCTGAACGCATATTCAGAGGTAACGCTTGAATGGTGCGACATTCAAACACAAAATCAAAACTATGTTGTAAACTAGAATCAAGGTTAAATAAATCCCCAACAAAATAATTAACCTCGGAATCAGGAAAACGTTGATGACACCAAGAAATCGCCGTCGGAGAGATATCAAACGCTGTTACTTTAAAGCCTAATTTTGCCAACGCTTCAGCATCATCGCCTAACCCGCAACCAATCACAATCGCCGTTTTTCCGTCTGTTTTTGGGGGATATTTCCCTAACCAATCTTGTAGATAAGGATGAGGTTGTGAACGCGCCCAGGGAACTTGAGAAGTATCACCTTCTGCGTCAGTATACACGGTTTCAAACCATCCCGTCGCATCGTTATTTTTTAGAGATTCTGTTGCGAGAGAAACGATTTTATTTCTAAGGGCTTCAAGGTTATTTTCAGACATGATCGTTTAATAGTAACTGAAAATTGGGGAGTCGAATTGACTCCCCAATTTTGTAAAATGAAACAGCCCTGACCAAGGGGGGCAGACTGCTGTCGCCTGTATTGGGTGAAAATCTAGGCTAAAACAGGTTGTTGTTGGGGCCAACGATTAACGGCTTTCCCAATTACCGCCATTTCTTCCATCAAACGATCAAATCGCTCAGGAGTCAAGGATTGTGGGCCGTCAGAAAGGGCTTTAGCGGGGTTAGGATGAACTTCGATCATCAACGCATCGGTTCCCGCAGCAACAGCCGCCATCGCCATCGCTGGAACGTATTCTGCTAAACCAGTACCATGACTGGGATCAATCATAATCGGTAAGTGAGTCAGCGATCGCAATACGGGAATTACAGACAAGTCTAAAGTATTGCGAGTGTAGCGGCGATCAAACGTCCGAATTCCCCGTTCACAGAGAATCACATTAGGATTTCCGGCGGCTAAGATATATTCGGCTGCCATGATCCACTCTTCAATGGTGGCGGACATTCCGCGCTTCAACAATACAGGTTTGTCTTGAGCGCCAACTTTTTTGAGGAGGGAGAAGTTTTGCATATTGCGGGCGCCAATTTGGATGATATCGGCGAATTTCCCCAATACTTCCAGGTCTTCGGCGTCCATGAGTTCGGTAATGATCCCTAAGCCGGTTGCTTGACGAGCGGCGTCTAATAGGTGTAAGGCGCTTTCCCCATGTCCTTGGAAGTCGTAGGGAGAAGTCCGAGGTTTGTAGGCACCCCCGCGCAGAAACTTTGCACCTGCGGCTTTGACTCGTTTAGCGGTTTCGACGATCATTTCTTCGTTTTCGACCGAACAGGGGCCTGCCGTAATCACGAGGGGATGATGTTCACCAAAATAAACGGTACCTGCGGGGGTCGGAACTGCGACTTCGCTAGCTTCTCCGTGACGATACTCCCGACAAGCGCGTTTGAAGGGTTTTTCGACCCGTAACACCTGTTCAATAAACGGACTCATTTCTTGGAGTTGCAAGGGGTCTAGGTCGGCAGTTTCTCCGACTAAACCAATGACAACTTTATGCTGACCCACGATTTTTTCGGGGGTAACATTCCAAGTGGTCTTCAAGTCTTCGCTTAAGCGTTCAATTTCGGCTTCGGGTGAGCCGACTTTCATTACAATAATCATTTATTGCTATGGGGTCTATGGTTAATTTGAGTCATGGGTGGGGCGTTGGAAGTTCCTAACATCTCAACACCCGGCCGCTGCTTTTATAAAGATCACTTTAGCGTATGACCCACACCTTAATTTTTCCGTTTTTAATTCTTAATTTTTGCTCTACTTTCTTGTCGAGCTTCTTTCCAGGCTTGTACAGTCCGGCCTATGTTCAGTTTAAACTCTTGCCAACCCACAATGCCTCCTGGGCGATCTTCATCCCAAGACGTGGAGAATATTCCGTAACTCAATCCCAGAACGCTTAAGCCAAAACAACCCAAACTCGCTAATAAAACGGCTGTATTGGGGAGGATAAATACTTCATTGACGATAATAAAGTAGCTCCCGATAAAGATGCTGATTGCCATGAATAGCGGTACGCCGGATAATAAAGCCATCCGAAACAGCATCCTCTGACTGACGATTTCGGGAATTGTGCTTTCTTCCCGAGAAGCAGAGCGTTTTTTGGCCGGTTCCGGTGATTGTTTCTTCTCCGACTTGCGAGTTGAAAGGGCTGGGGGATTTTTTGGGGTTTCCGGTTCGGTCGGTTGGGATTGATCAGCCGCTTTTTTGCGATTTTTAGCGGGTTCAAAGGGTAGACGTTGGCGTGGGCGTTCGGAAGACATGGCAAGATTCCCTCTGAAATTGGGTGTGGGCGGGATGAACTTTAAAGGTATTGAGACAGTCGGACTTATCCCCGAATTCCCAAGCGTTGAATTAGGGCGCGATATTTATCATTGTCTCCATTGCGAATAAACGCTAACAAACGCTTGCGATGTCCGATCATTTTCAGGAGTCCTCGGGTGGAGGAGTAGTCTTTTTTGTTTTGCTTGAGGTGGGCGCTGAGTTTGTTAATCCGTTCGGTGAGCAGAGCGACTTGTACTTCAGCCGATCCGGTATCGGTTCCGTGTACTTGGTGGTCGGTGATGATTTCTTGTTTACGTTCTTGGGTCAGACTCATGGCTTGAAATTGTACTTAGTTGCTAAATTTACACAATTGTTAATCCTATCATATTCTATTAGACTTGAGTATAAGCTTAGGGTACTGGCCAACGACTGGCGGGGTTGTTGCGTCACAGGAGGCGCACTGCTCACTGAGTTTGATTTACCTGTTTTGTTTGAGTTGTGGAATTATTGTTGATGTATTAGTCATGCGTAGCTTCAGGTTAACCCCACAACATCATTTTAAGCGATCGCGCTCCGGGTTGTCAACCCCTTTATTCTTTGACGCGCGGCCAAAGGGAGAGATACCTAGATTCAAAAATCGCCAACTTTAGTGCAGACAGAAAGTTTTTATATATATTAATCTAATTCACTTTCTAAGACTGTAGCGATCGCTTTTTGAGCATTTTCTTGGAACTCCCGAATATTAACGCGACTGAGTAGAGAAATGGCAATCATCATCCCGACAGCTTGCACCGCAAAGACGAGACTATAAGCGAGTACAGGAACCGAAAATATTGTTCGACCTAAATCTAACACAGCGCCTCCCATTAAAGTTGCTATTCCTCGCGCCATCGACTGAGCGAGTCCCCAGGCACCGATAAAAGTCCCGGCTGTTTCAGCAGCAGTCAGATCAAGCATTAAACCAATAGCGCCTGCTGTCAGGACTCCTGAAGCCACTCCAAACAGCAGTAACCCGCCTTTCAGCATTTGGGGGTCAGCGACGACGCCAGCAGTGATAAATAGACTTAAACAAATAATCGTGCCAATACAGCCGACTTTAACGGTATTTTTCTTGCCTAAACGGGGAGTAATTAAAAAGCCTGTTGAAGCAATTCCGGCTAAGGTTCCCATTCCAAAAAAGGCGTTGAGTTGGGTGGTTTCGGAAATACACATTTCAAAGACTTCGCCGCCATAGGGTTCGAGTACGGCATCCTGCATAAACAGGCTAATACTCATCACCAGGAGGAAGGTAAAAAATAAACCCGTTTGACGGCTAGCGGTTAAGATTCGTAACGCTCGAGCCAGGGTAATTTGGTCTTCTCGTTCAACGACAGTCGAACGGCTAGCATAGCGGGAAAATCGCTTTTCAACGCCTACTGTTGAGAGTAAACATAAACCAAAAACAATGGCTGGAACGAGGATAAATAAGGGATTAATAACAGATTGCAATTGAGCAATATTAACAACAGAAGTTGTTTGTGTGGTATTTTCGGAGAGAATGTCAGCGCCGCAAACTTCGGGACGGTTGAGGATTTTTGAGCTAATAATCGCTCCGATAACAATGCCGATCATTAACATTGACCAAACAATACTTACCAGTTTAGAGCGGTTATCTTCATCGGAAACATCAAAGAGTAACGCTGCAAAGGGTGTGGAACTGGCGCTCAAAGCCAAGCCGTAGAGGGCAAATACGAGGGCGAGTAGGGCTGCCCAAGCATAAGTTATATTACTCAAGCCTGTATTTTGTAGGCTGATTCCCAACTGCCAAGTCACCTGTAGGGCGAAGAAGGAGAGAATTGTAAAGAAAATAGCACCTAACCAAATATAGCCACTGCGATGGTGTCCGAATAGGGTCTTGGCATCGGACATCTGACCAAACCAAATTCTCGCGGGAGCGACAAATTGGTACATGGCGATCGCACCTGCGGCCATCAGAGCGGGAACCTTTAACTCATCGATCATCACTCGGTTGATCACGCCCAAGGTGAGCAGGGACATAATGCCTAATCCCATCTGAAATAAACCGAGCCGAAACATGGTGAGGAGGTGAACTTTGGGCTTTGGTGGGCTATCTACTGGGGTAGAAGGGGTAGATTGTGGTAAACCATCGATTGCCATAGCACAAGCGTAGAAACGATTCTGATAAACTTTCTTAATTTAATATAAACCCTAACTGAGCTTATAAGATATAATAGGCTAGGATAATTCAATAAAATCCTGAGTAATTCTTGCTTTTTGTTTATTTATATTAAATCCTTTATGGAACCTGCCATAATATCAAAGGTGATCAAGATTCAAACCGCAAATATTCATTATTTTGAGGGGGGAGATCCGCAATATCCGTCCGTGTTGTTTCTACATGGATCGAGTTTTAGTTCTAAAACTTGGAAAGATCTGGGTACGCTCAAGCGGTTGACTCAGAAAAGTTTTCATGTGGTGGCGATTGATCTACCGGGTTATGGAAAGTCCGAATCGATTTCCGATTATCATGTTGAATTTTTACCGAAATTGGTTGATAAATTAAATCTCAAAGGGGCTGTTTTAGTGTCTCCGTCGATGAGTGGAACTTACAGCTTGTCTTTTGTGGTTAAGCATTCCGAACAGCTTCAAGGGTTTGTGGCAGTTGCTCCGGTGGGAATTTTGAAAATGACTCAGCAACTTCGAGGAATTTTACTCCCGACTTTGGCAATTTGGGGGAGTGATGATCGGATTGTTCCGGTTGAACAGGCAGATCTTTTAGTTGAATTGATGCCCAATGCTCAAAAGGTTATTTTACCCAAAGCGGGTCATGCTTGTTATATGAAAGCAACGAATAAGTTTCACGAAGCATTGATTCAGTTTGTTGAGAAAGTGACGAAAGAAGAATCGGAAGAATCTTGTTAAGTTTGGGCCTCTCCGAAGAGATCGTTTAAAGGGTGTAATTGTTTAAAAAAAATCACGTTTATCAACTCTAAAATCTTATGAGTGAACAACCTAAAAAGGCTTTATTTATTCTGGGTGGACTGGATGATCAGGATTTATCCTGGATTATTAATCGGGGAAAAACACAGGTGATTCCCCCCGGAGAAACGCTGATTTATGAAGGGAGAACCATTAGCGCTTTGTATATTGTTTTAAAAGGGGTGTTGAGTGTGTCTATTTCTCCGAATGGTGAACGAGAACTTGCAAAGCTCTATGAGGGAGAAGTTGTTGGTGAAATTTCGTTTATTGATAATCGTCCTCCTTTAGCAACGGTGAAAGCAATTGAAGAAAGTTTAGTATTGATGGTTCCTCGCTATGAATTAATCGCTCAACTCCATCGGAATGCCGGGTTTGCTTCTCGATTTTATCAAGGGATTTGTTTGTGTTTAGCCAGTCGGATGCGGGGAACCGTTAGGCGTTTGGGATATCAAGTTCAAGATCATTATCTCGAAGAAGTTGAGGAGGATACCAATGAACTCAATGAGAGTAAACAAGATTTTCTGGAGTTGGCTGAGGCTAAGTTTAATTGGCTGGTACATAGTTTAAAAGCGTCAGAAAGTAATCATCACTCGAGGAATTCTTGATGTTGGATTAAGCGTTGAACGCTGGCTAATGTCGGGTTAAATTCATAACTTTTTTGTTGAGGTTGATTGAGATAGGTTTGTTGTTCTTCTTCGATCATTTTAACATCTTGTTCAACTAATCCATCGAGTAATTTTTGGGCTGAACCGAATAGTTTGTTTTTGAGAAAGCGCCGAAAGGGAATCGGTAATTTGTGCAGACGCCAAAAGGAATGTAGGGAGGTAAAATGGATGAGATAGGCTTTGGTTTCTGTTAAACTTACGGGGCAGAATAGACAGTAAATTTTAAAGTCTTTGCCGAGTGTTGAAACCCAATGGGGATAGATATAACTGACTTCTAAGGGTTCAGGATGGAGTTGACGTAAAGCGGGGAAAAATAGCTGAGAAATTGACCAGATTTTATCGATTTTATAGTAGCTTTTGGCTTGATAGTGGGCATCAACTCGATGGTTATCTTCATTTATTTTTTTTAAAATGGCATCTGTCCAGGCTTGCCAATCTTGATGTAAATGTCCGTGATACATATCCATCAAGTTCTCAATTAAAAAGGAATAATGAGCTTGACAGTGAATTAGAGAAACAGTCGCAATATAATTCAAATGATCCCATTCAGGAACGCCTAATGGTTGGTTTTGAGTTGGATTTTTTCCTGGAAATAACCAGATAAAACCGTCTAATTCTTCAACTGGATACTGAAGAATTTTACAGTTTGGAAGTCTCTGGTGTTCGGCTAAATAGGGAATATTTACACATTCACCCTGAGCGTTAAATTGCCATCCATGATAGGCACATTCAAGATTCCCTTCAATGATTTTACCATGACTCAGTTTAACTTGTCGATGGGGACAACGATTTTCTAAAGCCTGAATTTTTCCTTGTTTATTCCGAAATAAAACAATGGCTTGATTCCATAATATGACGTCTAAAGGTTGAGTGTTAACGTCACGACTCCGAGCGACAACATACCAATGATTTGGGTTGATTCCTAACTGACGAATTTTTTGATTCATATTTGTAAAAAACCTTCAGGGTTCACAGAAAGCAATGTGCGTCGTTGTAAACCTTCTTGATGTAAAATCTCGTTAGCGGCTAATAATCCACTGCTGACGGCTCGTTCCATTAAACCACAGGGAAAAGGCATTTTCACCCAATCTCCAGCAAACATTAAATTAGAAATACCGGAGTTGGTTTGGGGACGTTCTGCATAACTTCCGGGTGGATATCCAGCAAAGTTTTTTTGATTGACTAATTCTCGATGAATTAACTGAGCAGATGTAAGTTCAGGGACAATTTCATAAAGTTCTTGTTCAAAGGTGGTGAGTAAGTGTTCTTGGGTGGGAAATAGGGATTCTTTGTAACAATAAGCGTGCAGTTCAACGACAGTTCCCCCGGTTTTTTTATGCCAGTCAATAAATTGTTTTTGAATGCGATGATAGAGGGTAATACTATCGGTGAGTTGATAACCGGATAAGGAGGTAAAGTTGCTATGTTCCCAAGGAAAATCTCGATCAAACCAAAAACGTCCAACAGCAAAAGGATCAGCAACTTGGAGTTTTTTGATTTGTTTTTTTACTGTTGAATTGACTTCACCTTTAGTTAAATCAAAGAGGTGTTGAACTCCTGGAATATCCGTCGCAAAAACATAGTAATCGGCTTTAATTGTTGTTAAATTATTATTGTTAATTTCGGGGTTAAAAGCCACAAGTTTAACTTGTTCGGGTTGACGTTGAATCACTGTAAATTTCGCTAAGTTTCGTTGGGCTGGCCCGGAAATAACGGTTCCATTTTGATCATAAACGGCACCATGACAAGGACAATAAAACCGTCCATCAACTGCGAGTTTAACGGTACAGCCTTGATGAGTACAGGTTAAAGAAAGTGCTTCATTTTTGCCTTCAGGAATCGCATAAACATTATCTCCCGCTCCAAAATATTCCCAATCTTCTCCTATCCATTGATTCCTCGTTACCCAAAAGGGTACCGGGTTAAAATTATTGCCTTTAAAATAGGAGAGTGAATCGATTTTTCCGGCTTTCATTTGAATATTACTAACGGTTGCTTCGGTAATAATTTTACCGTTTTGTTGTTGAATAGATTCAGCAATGGGTTGGACTAAACTACTGCCCATATCTTGGCGGGTTCCATTGAATGCCAAGCCTTCAGGATTGCCGAAAAAGTAGAAGTGAAAAAACTGCATCAGTTCGGCTGTACTGAGTTTATCGGGTGCGTTTAAACTCGATTTGGCAAAGGGCAAAAAATACAAATCATACAAGCCTTGAGGAAAATCTTTTTCGACCCAATTTGCAACGGATACCGCATCCAGTCGTTGAAAACTATCGGGTGTTTTAAATCCCCCAATTTCTCTAAAAACTTCCCAGTGAGCAGGTTTTGTGAGGTTGATTCCCCAACGGAGTCGGTTCGGAGAGGAAATGGCTAAATCAACAATATTCCAGGGAAAGGCTGAACGACTGGGACGAAAAACTTCGGGTTTGTATTGTTGATTTCTAAAGACAACCGAGTAAAATTCTAACGAGATAAATTGATCTTGAAGATAGAGTTCATTGATGATACTATTAAGGTTGTAATATTGAGGAAAGAAGCCATGAAAACCATGTTCCATTCTGAAGGTTTCATCACCCACTTGAATCAGCCAACTGGCAATTTTACCCCCAAGTTGAGGAGATTTTTCTAAAAGGGTGACTTGAAATCCTCGTTGACTCAGTTCATAAGCACAGGCTAATCCAGCTAACCCCGCCCCCACAATGACAACCTGTTTGGGTTGATTGAGAGTTCGAGGTAACTCCAGAGAATCTTGTTGAAAAATAGTGGGTTGCGGCTTATGGAATCGAGAATAACCAATCAGCCCCGAAACCGCACTAACTCCTAGAATTTTAAGGGCTGTTCGTCGAGAAAAATTGGGTAATTGAGGCAAATCAGTAAATTGACTCATTAGGAATTTTAGGGTTAACATCCTCCCAAATTTACAGGGAGTTTGGGAGTCCTCAGAATTATACTTTGAAATTTTAAATTCTAAGGAAACCCATTTGATAGTAGCATTCTGTTGAGCATCTGGGAGATTGATAATCTTACTTAAAGTTTAAATTTTTGATTGATGATTTTAGTTGTGGAATTCTGAGTTTTTTATTAAAAAATCTAGAATTCAACCCAAAATAGTATAACCAGAATTATCCAAGTTTAAAAATGATTGAATGAGCGCTCAAAAAGATGAAAAAAAAGTTAAAAAAATACTTCAAATTTTTACTGATTGGTTTATTTATTGTTTCGATGGTAATACAGCCTGTTTTAGCTCGTGCTTCTCAGGAAGTTCTTACTGTTCAAACTCAGGAAGATGGCTTACAACTCACTCAACAAGCTAAAGATTTATATCAAGCGGGACAGTTTGAAAAAGCGGTGGAGTATTGGCAGGATGCGGCAACGTTTTTTGCTCAAAACCGTGATCCAATTAATCAAGCAATGGCGTTGAGTAATTTAGCTTTAACCTATCAAAAATTGAATCAATGGCAAGATGCAGAATCAACAATTACCCAGAGTTTAACTTTACTGCAATCTCTAAAAAAGTCGCGGGAAAATTCAAAGATTTTAGCTCAAACTCTTGATATTAAAGGACGCTTGCAGTGGGAGACAGGACAAATCCAAAATGCAATTGATACTTGGGGAGAAGCGGCTAAAATTCATCAAGAGATGGGAGATCAAGCTCGACTTGCACAAAATAAATTAAACCAAGCTCAAGGGTTTCAAGATTTAGGTTTATATCCGAAAGTTTGTCAAACTTTATTACAGGTTCTTGAGGTTGAACAGTCTATTGAACAGGGCTGCAATTTATCAGAAAATACGGTCAATTTATTATTAGATCAACCCAATTCTGCCTGGAAGTTAGAAGGACTAAGAAGTTTAGGAAATTTACTGCTGGTTGTGGGTCAGATCGAACAGTCTCAGATGCTTTTAGAAGCGAGTTTACAAATCGCGAAACAACAGGAAAATCAAGAAGCGATCGCCACAATTTATTTGAATTTAGGCAATACAGAACGATCCATCGCTGAACGAGAACGTCGCCTTTCTGTGAAGGATGGAGATTCAGATCGGGTTCGACAAACTAAACGTCAAGCCCATTTAGAAAATTTAGAAAAAGCTTCAAGTTTGTATCAAGCGGCTGTCGAATCTTCTTCAGTCTTACAAACTCAAATACAAGCCCAATTAAATCAACTCAGTTTATTAATTGATAGTCAACAATGGTCAGAAGCAGAACAATTATGGCCTTTAGTTTATGAACCTTTAAAAACCTTGCCGCCTAGCCGAAGCGTAATTTATACTCAGGTTAATTTTGCTAATAGTTTATTGGCTCTGCAATTAGCAACTTCCCCTCTAAATCTGACGATGGAAACAATCGATAAAATTTTACAAAATGCAGTGACTCAAGCCCAAAATTTAGGAGATATTAAAGGTCAAGCTTATGCGTTTGGAACCTTTGGAAAACTCTATGAACAGGCTCAACAATGGAAAATAGCAGAAGATTTTACTCAACAAGCCTTGAGTATTGCTCCGACTTACAATTCACCCGATATTGCTTATCTATTTTCTTGGCAACTGGGACGAATTCGTAAACAACAAGGGGATCGAAAAGGGGCAATTGCTGCTTATAAAAATGCCTTTAATACCTTACAATCTCTACGCAGTGATTTAGTCGCCATTAACCCCGAAGTACAGTTTTCTTTCCGTGAAAGTGTGGAACCTGTTTATCGTGAATTAGTTGATTTACAGTTACAAGAAGCGAATGGATTTCAAATTGCGGGAGATTCGCAAAACTTACAGCTACAAATTAGAGAAATTCGGCAAGTGATTGAGTCTTTGCAGTTAGCAGAACTCAATAATTTCTTTCGAGATGCTTGTGTTGATGCAAACCCAAAAATCATTGATGAAGTCGCTAAAACTGCTGCTATTATTTATCCGATTATTTTACCCAATCGCTTAGAAATTATTGTCAGTTTTCCGACAGAACCCGAAGCAACCTTTAAACTTTATACAACCCAAGTAAACCGAGAAGAAATCAATCAAACAGTCAGAAAACTGCAAGGAGAATTAATTCAACCTCCGACGGATGGAAACACGGCAACAACGCCAGAAATTTTTACATTAACTCGACAAGTTTATGACTGGTTAATTCGTCCGGCTGAAGTGGATTTAAAGAATAGCCAAGTTGATACTTTAGTGTTTGTTTTAGATGGCAGTTTACGCAATATTCCGATGGGAAGTTTATATGATGGTCAGGAGTTTTTAGTCGAAAAATATGCGATCGCACTCACTCCCGGTTTACAATTATTAAACCCCCAACCCTTGACTCAGGAAGACTTAAGAGCATTCTTAGGGGGTGCAACAGATGCCCCAACTTTTGGGGAATTTGGAACGCTTCCAGCCGTTGATGAAGAATTAAATCAAATTGCAGAAACCATTCCCAATCACGAAAAGCGTCAGAACGAAGAATTTACCCGTGAAAATCTGCAAAACTTAATTAATCAGCTTCCCTTTCCGGTGGTTCATCTAGCCACTCATGGTCAGTTTGGTTCTAATGCTGAAGAAACATTTATTTTGACGTATAATGATAGAATAGATGTGAGAACATTCGATCAACTCTTACGGAAACCTGATGAAAATACTCCGATTGAATTGTTGGTTTTAAGCGCTTGTGAAACGGTAAAAGGTGATGATCGAGCGGCGTTAGGATTAGCCGGAATTGCAGTGAGAGCCGGAGCGCGTAGCACCCTCGCAACGTTATGGACAGTCGAAGATCAAAGTACCGCTAATTTAATGGTTGATTTTTATCAAGAGTTAGCCAATCCTCAACAAAAATCCAATAAAGCGCAAGCCTTACGAACCGCTCAACTGAATCTTTTAAATGAGGACAGAACTCGCCATCCTTTTTATTGGGCGCCGTTTGTTTTAGTGGGGAATTGGCAGTAGTTGAAGGAGTTTAAGAATCAATTTCCGCTAATTCTAACCAACGTTCGGTGGCTTGATCAATTTCTGCGGTTAACTGTTCAACCTTGTGATGCAGTTCTTGAACTTGACTGACTTTTCCAGGTGCAACGTTGTATAATTCAGCTTCTAACTTCGCTTTTTCAGCTTCTAATTTTGCAATTTTCTTTTCTAACGCTTGATACTCCTTTTTTTCTTTAGAAGACAGTTTGCGGTTTCCGTCTTTATCCCAAGAATAACGTTGAGATTTTTCTGTGTCCTGGGCTTCTGACGTTTTTTCTTTAACGGTTGTGGCTAGATTTGCGGCTTCTTCTTCTTCTCTCGCTTTATAGTCTAAATAAACTGAATAATTCCCCGGATATTGACGTAAATTTCCCTCAGATTCAAAGGCGAAAATCATCTCAACCGTTCGATCTAAAAAGTAGCGATCATGGGAAACAACAATCACACAACCGTTAAATTCTTCTAAATATTCCTCTAAAACCGATAACGTCTGTACATCTAAATCGTTTGTCGGTTCATCTAATATTAACACGTTCGGCGCACTCATTAACACTCGTAATAAAAATAATCGCCGTTTTTCACCGCCAGAAAGTTTATGAATGGGTGAATATTGTTGACTGGGAGGAAACAGAAATCGTTCTAACATTTGAGAGGCGGTAATTTGCGTCCCATCGGCTGTTTTGACATATTCAGCCACTTCTTTGAGGTAGTCAATCACTCGCTGTTCTTCGTTTAACGCTTGGGTTAAATCTTCTGAATGTTGATCGAAATAACCAATATGAATGGTTGAACCAATATCAACGGTTCCCGAGTCCGGTTGAAGTCGCCCGGTAATCATATCGAGTAACGTTGATTTTCCAACGCCATTTTTACCAATAATTCCGACGCGATCATCCGGTTCAAAGGTATAAGTAAAATCCTGTACAATGGGTTTATCGTTGTAGGATTTGGAGATATTTTTTAACTCAATAACCTTTTTGCCAATTCGACGACCTGGGGTAGAAATTTCGACTTTTCCTTGGGCTTGCTTGAATTCAGTTTCCTGCATTCCTTCGATGCGTTGAATTCGGGCTTTTTGTTTGGTACTTCTGGCTTTTGGCCCTCGTTTTAACCATTCCAATTCTCGCCGTAAAACGCCTTTATGCTTGCGCTGTTGACTGACTGCAATATCTTCGGATTCGGCTTTCTTTTCTAAGAAATAAGAATAATTTCCAGTGTAAGTGTACAAATCTCCTCGGTCGAGTTCAATAATTCGATTGGTGACTCGATCTAAAAAATAACGATCATGGGTAATTAATAATAAAGCCCCGCGATAAGTATTCAAATACCCTTGCAACCACTCGACTAAATCTGCATCTAAATGGTTTGTGGGTTCGTCCATTAACAATACATCCGGGTTAGAAAGTAAGGCTGAGGCTAAGGCAATTCGTTTGCGATATCCTCCTGATAAACTTCCCACTTTTGCTTCAAAATCTTCGATTCCCAGTTGAGTTAAAATAATTTTAGCTTGCGTTTCGAGTTCCCAAGCATTACCCGAATCGATGGCTTGAGTAACGGCTGATAAACGAGTGACTAACTGGCTATCTTCAGGATGTTTAGCGATTTTTGTTGAGAGTTCTTCATACTCCCAAATCAGCTTCATTTGTTCGCCGCTTTTGGAAAAAACCTGTTCAATAACTGTGCTATTTTCGTCTAACTCAGGATCTTGAGATAAATAAACAATGTTGACTTTAGAATTAACTAAGACTTGACCGCTATCAATGGGTTCTAACCCAGCAATTATTTTTAATAAGGTAGACTTTCCTGATCCATTGGTGCCAATTAAACCGATTTTATCGGTTGCATCAAGACTGAGATTGGCATCTCTGAGGATTTCCTTGATTCCAAAATCTTTTTTGACTGATTGTAGTGTAAAGATACTCATGCAGCGTTTGGGGTGGTGTTCTCTATCTAGAAATATAGACGGGTGAAAAGGGTTTATCCTATTTTATCATCTGTGATCACCTTTCGGACAACTCTAACATTTCTATTTAAAATCCAATTTTAGCATTTAAAATTAAAATGCTAGATTTTAGGTGAACATTTTTTCCCTGATCATCAAAAAATGA
Organism: Limnoraphis robusta BA-68 BA1; assembly: GCF_034932365.1. Taxonomy (NCBI): domain Bacteria; kingdom Bacillati; phylum Cyanobacteriota; class Cyanophyceae; order Oscillatoriales; family Sirenicapillariaceae; genus Limnoraphis; species Limnoraphis robusta. Next base: position 40,795 of record NZ_JAYGHR010000009.1, read on the forward strand.
GCGGGAGTTTAAAGCTGCATTCAACGCTTTAAATTTTAAAAAATAATTCACAAAACCTGTGACTGCGATCGCTTGGAAAAAATTAAAAATACATCTATAATTGAAACCAATACCTCAGAGCATCTTGCTATGTCCCCAACCGAGATTGAACAGCTTTTAATCCAATACTATCATCAAGTCGCGACTTTAAATCCTGAAAACTGGCTACAAACCTTTGCTGAAGACGCACTCGTTTATGACCCGGTGGGAAAACCCCCGCTTAATGTCCAACAAGATGCTCACAAGTTTTTTGAAATATTATCGAAATTTTATGATAAATTAGACGTTACACCTGAGAAAATTTTTGTGGCGGGTCATGCAGCAGCAGTCAACTGGAAAATGAATGTTGTTACCAAAAATGGTCGCACGGCTGAAGCTGAAGGAATTGCTATCATTGAATTCAATGAAGCCGGAAAAATTCAAAAATTGCAATCCTATTGGGATGAAGCCGCAATGAAAGCAAAATTAATGGGTTAAGTTCATTTTATGTAGAATTTTGACTCTTCTCCCGAGTCCTAGACCCGATAGCCTCTATCTATCTTGAGTCTATAATTCTATTTTTTCCCCGAAGATTTTCAAAAAAAAGACTGCTTTGGTCATACTCTAACCTCAGCAGCCTCAGCTTTTCTAGAACTTAGGACTCCTCCCAAATTCTAGAACTTGACTTACACCACCAAAACTATATCATTCGATTACGCCGATCTTTCCATTTCAGCAATATTAAGAATCATTGGGACGACTGAATCTGGATTCAAACTGATCGAATCTATTCCTAATTTCACCAAGAACTGAGCAAATTCAGGATAATCACTGGGCGCTTGACCACAAATTCCGATTTTCCGTCCTTGCTGTTTAACCGTTTCAATTGCCATTTTGATCATGCGGCGGACAGCAAGGTTACGTTCATCAAATAGATGTGCCACTAAGCCAGAATCTCGATCTAAACCTAATGTTAACTGGGTTAAATCATTAGAACCAATCGAAAATCCATCAAACACCTGACAAAATTCATCTGCTAATAAAACATTACTCGGCAATTCACACATCACATAAACTTGTAATCCATTTTCACCCCGAACTAAGCCATATTTTGCCATCTCTGCTAACACTTGTTTTCCCTCATCGGGAGTGCGACAAAAGGGAATCATCGGAATCACATTCGCCAACCCCATTTCATCTCGAACTCGCTTAATCGCTTGACATTCTAACCCAAAGGCTTCTCGATATTTCGGGTCAGTATAACGGGATGCCCCTCGCCATCCAATCATCGGATTTTCTTCATTCGGTTCAAACTCACGACCCCCCAATAAATTGGCATATTCATTGCTTTTAAGATCACTCATTCGGACAATCACCGGATGGGGATAAAAAGCAGCCGCAATCATACTGATTCCATGTGCCAATTTATCGACAAAATAATCCGGTTTATAATCATATTGAACAGTTAATTGCTCAATTTGCGCTTTGACTTTTTCATCTGTTAATTGATTAAAATGAATCAATGCTAAGGGATGAACCTTAATATGATTGGCAATAATAAACTCTAAACGCGCCAACCCTACGCCATCAGCAGGCATCGCGGCTAAACGAAACGCTTCTTCAGGATTCCCCACATTCATTAAAATTTGGGTGCGCGTTTTTGGCAGATTTTCTAATACTGTTTCTTCGATTTCAAACGGTAAAAAACCCTGATAAACGTGACCTTCTTCGCCTTCCGCACAGGAAACTGTCACCGTTTCACCTGTTTGTAAAACCGTCGTTGCATCGCCACAACCAACAATTGCTGGAATGCCTAATTCTCGCGCAATAATCGCCGCATGACAGGTTCTTCCGCCCGAATTCGTAACAATTGCACTGGCTTTTTTCAGAATCGGTTCCCAATCTGGATCGGTTTTATTAGTAACTAATACATCCCCAGCTTGGAATTGATCCATGTCTTTAACATCCAAAATCACCCTCACTTTACCTTGACCAATGCGATCGCCAACCGCCCGACCTGTGATTAATATTTTACCCTTTTGTTGAAGTTTATATTGCTGGAGAACCTGCGTTGATTTTTGTGATTGTACGGTTTCTGGACGCGCCTGAACAATAAATAATTCTCCACTGATACCATCTTTTGCCCATTCAATATCCATCGGCGAATAGCATCCCCTTACTCGGGAATAATGGTCTTCAATTAACATCGCCCACTTCGCTAAGTGCAGTATTTCATACTCATTAAGAGCAAATTTTTGTTGTTGCGTTGAAGACACACTAATATTTTTAGTCGTTCCCTCAGCATCATATACCATTTTGATGGCTTTGCTTCCCAAACGTTTATCTAAAATGGGTTTAAAACCTTCTCGTAATGTTGGTTTAAACACTAAATATTCATCAGGATTAACCGCCCCCTGCACCACATTTTCCCCTAAACCGTAAGCGGCAGTAATTAAAGCTGCATTCTTAAATCCGGTTTCTGTATCAATCGAAAACATCACCCCAGAAGTCGCTAAATCTGAACGAACCATCTTCTGAACGCCTACTGATAACGCAACATCGAAGTGATTAAAACCTTTAATTGTCCGATAAGAAATTGCCCGATCTGTAAAGACTGAAGCAAAACATTTATGAGTCGCTTCAATAACAGCTTTACAGCCTTGAATATTCAGGTATGTTTCTTGCTGTCCGGCAAAACTTGCATCGGGTAAATCTTCAGCCGTTGCACTCGAACGCACTGCAACATCTACCTTCATTCCGTAGAGATCACATAACTTTAAATAAGCTTGGGCGATCGCACTTTCTAAGTCTACTGGAAATCGAGTATTAATTAATAAATTTCTCGCTTGTTCAGCGCGAGTTCTCAAATTCGGTAAATCATCGACATCTAAACCTGCCAAGAGTTGACGTAATTTTACATCTAAACCCGCCGATTTCAAAAAGTAGCGATAAGCATAAGCGGTAATGGCAAACCCTTGCGGAACATTCACTCCTTTGGGCGTTAATTGCCGGATCATTTCGCCTAGAGAGGCATTTTTTCCGCCGACAAAGCTAATATCATTGATTCCTACTTGATCGAACCATAACACGAGTGCTTGTTCTTTGACTGGGGAGATATTTTGCAGGGCTAAAGTTTTTAACATCAGTAAATTCACTCCGAACTAAAGTGATAGTCTCCCGCAAAGCCTCTATCTTTCAGTAGAGTTCTTTGCAGGTTTGGCTAAAAACGGAAACGGGCTGACCGTTCCTTTCAATCTTGTTAAAACAAGTCTTTAAAATTTAAAAACATTGATCCCCAATGGTTATTCGCCGAATGTTACGTCTTTTTAACGAAAGGCTTGAAGGGGAGTGGAGGTTCAATCGGTTTTTGATTGACTCTACTTTTATCCTATTCTTTTCTCTGCAAATTGCCATCATCCTTGAGTGCTTCCTCATAGTTACAAAACGAAAAGAATAGCGAGGACAAGGATTTTTAGGTTATTATTAAAAAAGATGAAGTTTATGAGGATGGTTCGATGAAGGTCAAAACAGACGATTCTACCCCTTTGCTGCTGAATGTCCCTCAGTGTCTAGAGATCACCTCTCCTATCGAATTTATTTTGGATCGGGTCGGGAGGAAGTGGTCGCTTCAGATTCTCAGAGAACTGTTTCAGGGAAGTCGCCGAACCTATGAACTCCTTGAGGCGTTACCCGGAATTAGTACGAAAACTTTAACGATTCGACTCCGACAACTCGAACAATATGGTTTGGTTAAACGCACGGTATATCCCGAAATTCCGCCCAAAGTAGAATATTCTCTAACTGAAAAAGGCGAAGAACTTCAACCCGTTATCGAAGCGTTACAACAAGTCGGACAACAATGGCTACAACAACAGTCTCATGTTTGTCCGTTAGAATTGAGCGGGTGAGATGAACTGTAGGATTGCTTGAGTTGGCATCCTGAATTCACCACCAAGACACTAATACACAAAGATTTTATTTCTTCGTGTCTTAGTGGTTTGTATTTTTTAAACGAGAGTGTTTTTTAACATGAACCTAGAGACTTTCTTCGAGATTCATCAAGGTTTACCCCGTGAAGGGCCAGGTGATTTTGAGTCCACCCAAAAAGCCTATTCCTTGTTAACCCATTTACCGCCCCAACCGCTTATTTTGGACTTGGGTTGTGGGCCAGGGATGCAAACTCTGGATTTGGTTGAACTCTCAAACGGAACAGTCATCGCTGTTGATAATCATCAACCTTTTCTCGATCAATTGCATCAAAAAGCGGTGGAAAAAGGTGTTGCAGATCAGATTCAAATTGTTAACGCCGATATGTCAGCACTTGAATTTCATCACAGCAGTTTTGATGTGATTTGGGCGGAAGGTTCAGCTTATAGTATTGGCTTTGAAAATGCGCTTTCTTGTTGGAAACCGTTGTTAAAAAAACCAGGCTATTTAGCAGCAACGGAGATTTCTTGGCTTGCACCTAACCCCCCAGAAGAATTACAACAATTTTGGGATCAAGAATATCCTCATATGCGGGATATTGAAGCGAATCGATTGATTATTCAACGGGCGGGATATCAAGAAATCGGCTATTTTGTGCTTCCTGAGTCGGCTTGGTGGGTGCATTATTACACCCCGCTTGAACAAAAATTAATTACGTTATCTCAAAAGTACAAAGATGATGCTGATAAATTAGAAGTTGTTGAACTTCATCAACAGGAAATTGATCTCTATCGTCAATATTCCGCTTATTATGGGTATGTTTTTTATCTCATGCAAGTTTGAAATGAAAAACCCGGTAACTTTCGCGATCGCCGGGTTTTTGGGGTGTAGAATGTTATAATAATTATCATAAAAACTCTAGCTAAACAAGGCTTATGCAGATTAAAGCAGTGATACATACCGCAGAAGAAGGTGGATATTGGGCAGAAGTTCCAGCGTTACCGGGCTGTATTACTGAAGGAGATACAATGGAGGAAGTTTTAACCAATCTTCAGGATGCGATAGAAGGTTGGTTAGAGGTTGCAAGTAATTCTTACACTCCTGAACCAAATAGTCAGATTGTGGAAGTCAATTAAAAGGAAAAAACAATGGGTATGCCCTGTGAAGTTAATAGCATTTTAAAACTGCCACCACAAAGTTATCCAAAAGAATTGAATCTAGGATCACAATATCAAGTTTGCAAGGAGGGCTATAGAATTATCCCGATTGATGTCCCTATTCTGTTAGTTGATGAGAATTGGACTGCTCACGCTGATATTGTTATTCATAAGCTTACATGGGAAAAAAATCAGACATTTATAGTATTTGAAATCGATAGAATATACAGTCAATCTTTTCAAGTAAAATAGCTCATCTCAAATGAGAATATAGCCGGATTTTCTGCTATAAATTAAACAAAAATTAGCTTAATTTAATTCCTTAAATCTTGATCATTTTTTCTCTAAACATCCCGAAATTTGATCGGGTTGAACTTCTATTTTTTCAGATGATGTAACGTGAGGTAATTTGACGGTAAAAGTTGTTCCTTTCCCGAGTTCACTTTCAACGCTAATTTCACCTTGATGTAAATCAACCGCTTGCTTAACAATAGACAATCCTAACCCAGTTCCCTTAATATTCCCCACATTAGAAGCCCGTTCAAATTGCTGAAAGAGTTTTTGATAATAGTTTTTAGGAATGCCAATACCTTCATCTTTTACTCGAAAGATCACTTGTTTTAAATCACAGTTTACCTCTAAGTTAATGCAGCCCCCATTCGGAGAATACTTAATCGCATTTGAGAGTAAATTTGTTAGAATATAATGCAACAGTTTAATATCCAGAGAAGTTGGAGAACAATTACTATGACAGGTAAATTTCAGGGTATGCTTGTCTGTGGCGATCGCAAGGCATTCATCCAGCAAATCTTGGCAAAATTTTATCAGATCTAGAGGCTCAGGATTAAACGGATGTTTCGCCGCTTCTGAGCGAATCAGAAATAAAACATCTTCGAGGATATCATTCATATTTTGAATAGAAGTGCGAATTAAGTCCAGATGTTTCTGCCTTTTCTGACAAGATAACTGCTCTCCATATTCATGCAAAATTCCTGCTATAGCCTGAATAACCGTCATGCGGTTGCGTAAATTATGAGAAGCCCGAGAAAGATGTCGAGATTTTTCTTGGCTTTTGGCTTCAGCATCAAATATTGACTTTTGGAGTTGAACCGCCTGTTGATGTTTGCTGAGTGCAATTTGAATCGTCGCGTGCAATTCTCGTTCGTTAATGGGTTTGAGAATATAACCGTAAGACCCAGTACCTTGAGCGCGTTTTAAGGTTTGATCATCGGCATAAGCTGTGACATAAATCACCGGAACGAAATAAGATTGATAAATCTCAGCCGCCGTTTCTATGCCATCTCTGTCTCCTTCTATTAAAATATCCATCAAGATCAAATCGGGGTGAAACTCACGGGTTCGTTGAATGGCTTCCACCCCCGAAGCCACAATATCCATAACTTGATAGCCTAACTTTTTGAGTTTACGGGCTAACCCCTGAGCAATCAAAAATTCATCTTCAACAATAAGAATTTTAGCCTCACTCATCACTCACACAACCTGTTAAACGCCTAGAGAAATCGTGAACACCCATGAGGTAAACTTAGCTAGAACTCGTTGTGAACAATAGCACATCTACCTTGAGTTAAATCTTATCGTTATTCAGACAACCTTATCGGTGATCATGATCCTCTGCCCCCCAGTCCTATTTGCCGACGCACTACAGGTTGAAATCAAAAACTGTAACAAATTTTACAATTTTCTCTCAAACTCAAAAATTTAAGTTAATCTAGAAATAGAGGAAATCCAGTCAGGGATCAAGGAATTAGTACAATAAATTGATAAGTACAAGTACAGGAGCCGAAAAATAGCTGCCCTCCTGTCCCTTTTTGGGGTGCAATGATCGATTTCCCCTATCTCAGTCTTAACGACACGCTAAGAGGTTAAAACTCATGGTTTCATCACTGCAAGTCCCCGTCGCACCAACTCCCGCCTATATTTGCCCTTATGATCGCACCTGTAGCTATCTACAACAAGCAGCCGATCAACTGCAAATCGATCCAAATGTGATCGTCATTCTCGAACAACCCCGCAAAGTTGTCACCGTTTCTATTCCCATTAAACTCGATAACGGCCAAGTCAAAGTCCTCGCCGGACATCGGGTGCAACATTGCGATGTTCTTGGCCCCTACAAAGGCGGAACCCGCTATCATCCTGCGGTTAGTTTACAAGAATTATCCGCCCTTGCCATGTTAATGACGTGGAAATGCGCCTTACTGGGAATTCCTTACGGCGGTGCCAAAGGTGGAATTGCCATTAATCCTAATCATTATAGTTTAGGAGAACTCGAACGCATTACCCGTCGCTATGTGAGTGAACTGATTAAAGATATCGGCCCCGAACTCGATATTCCCGCCCCAGATATTGGAACTTCATCTAGGGAAATGGCTTGGATGATGGATACTTATTCAATGAATATGGGTCGGGCAATTCCTGGAGTTGTCACCGGAAAACCCTTGTCTATTGGCGGTTCTAAAGGGCGAGATTTAGCCACAGGACGAGGCGTAATGATTGCGGTACGAGAAGCGTTACTCGAACAAAATCGCAGTCTTAAAGGCGTAAAAATAGTGATTCAAGGCTTCGGAAAAGTTGGGGCAGCAGCAGCACAACTCTTGCATGAAGCGGGATCTAAAATATTAGCGATTTCTGATGTTTCCGGCGGACTTTTTAACGAACAAGGGTTAGATATTCCGGCATTGCAACAATATGCCGCCCAAAATAATTATAGTATTGCTGGATTTTCGGGTGGTGAAATGATTTCTAATGCGGATTTGTTGACCTTACCCTGTGAAGTGCTAATTCCGGCGGCGTTAGAAGATCAAATTACGGAAGACAATGCAGATAAAATTCAAGCACAAATTGTGGTAGAAGCGGCAAATGCGCCCATTACGTTAATCGCCGATCAAATGTTAGAAGCCAAAGGCGTGATGGTATTACCAGATATTCTCGCAAATGCCGGGGGTGTTGTGGTCAGTTATCTGGAATGGGTGCAAGGTCAATCTTATGTTTTTTGGGATGAAAAACGGGTGAACCGAGAAATGGAAAAATTGATGGTACACGCTTATCATCGAGTCAGTGAACGTTCACAAAAACAAGGTGTTTCCATGCGTTTGGCGGCTTATACTTTGGGGGTGGGTCGTGTGGCGCAAGCCTTAAGCGATCGCGGTTTGTATCCATAAAGTTTGATGAGTGTATAATAAAATCCCGGTAACTTCTGCGAAACCGGGATTTGAAAAAGGATTGTTCATGCTAATTTGAGATGTAGAGATATACCCTTGTATGTCTCTACAAATGTTGATTAATTTTAGGGGAATTTAGAAGGTGTTGGGGAATCTCAAAGCGATAATACCTAGCAGCGCGATTAAACCCAGCGCCCGACGAAAGTAGTTAACACCTTCAAAAAGTTCTAGCCAAGCCCAAGTAAACCAAGAACCAAAAGCAATTGCATCTAAACCTGTATGGAGATTACCACTTGGAAAAACAAATGTGAGTACCGTTGTTGTAATCCCGACTATTAGTGGTAAATTTGGGGGTTGAGCAATCACAATATTGCCAGAGTTGTCTCGAAAAGTTTGATCGAATAAGCTATTTTCCATGAATCATCAAATGAACTATTTTTTCTTAATTTAAGTCTACTGGGTTCTGGGAATCTCTACCCTCTCTCTTTAGTAATAATTGGGGGTTGAGTAGCCACCGTGCAGGAAGTCAGTGTATTGTTTTTGTCCCTTTGCTGTCGGCTTTTTTGACCACAAAGACGCGAAGACACAAAGAGTTCTAGGCTGGGTGACTATTTCTAATTCAATTGCTGAGATTATCGCTAAACTAATGTCACCCACTCTACTGAGGTTCAAAAGCAGTGACTTTTCCCCCTAACGCTTCAACAATCGTTTCAGTATTTGACACTAACATTTTAATATAGCTATCCCCGTCACTTCCCGGCGCACCAATTGAATCAGAATAAAGTTCATTTTCGGCTAATTTTACGCCGGCTTCTTCAGCTACAGTTGTGATTAATTTTGGGTTAATTGTGGTTTCTGCAAAAATAGCGGGAACTTGACTTTTCCGAATAGAATCTGCTAACTGACTAACCGTTTGGGCGCTGGGTTGTTCTTCGGTACTAATTCCAATTAAAGTTCCTGTTATCTCTAAACCATAAGCACGGGCATAATATTGAAAAGCATCGTGAGTGGTGACTAATTTACGTTGGTTTTCAGGAATGGTTGCAATTTGTTGTTCGATCCAACTATCGAGTTGTTGCAATTCTTGGGTGAGTTTTGCTGCATTTTTGGTGAATATTTCTCGGTCTTCTGGAGAAATTTCTATCAAGTTATCTCGAATCGTATTCACCATTATTATAACATTTTCAACATTTCCCCAAACGTGGGGATCGGGTTCAGTTTGTCCTTTATATTCCATCTCTAAAGGTGAGGCTATCTCCCCAACAGCGACTTTTTTGGCTCCGACTCCTGCGGCATTCATTAACTTAATTAATCCCGGTTCTAAATTGTAGCCATTATAAAAAATTAAATCGGCTTTTTCAAAGGCAATACTATCTTGAGGAACAGGTTCATAAACATGAGGATCAGCACCCGCTTCTAAAATTCCTTGGTGTTCAATTTCATCACCGCCAATGGTTTCGGTTAAGTCCGCAATAATCGTACTCGTTGAAACCACTTGGGGTTGATCATTGTCGGAATTATTTGTAACTTCTTGGGTACAGCTACTTAATAAAGTTCCCCATAGAATCCCCGCCGTCGTCCACCTGAAGACAGAGTTCCAAGCCTGATGAATACTCACGTTTAACCTCACTTCCGAAGGATTTTCATATTCTTTTCATTGATTATTTCATAATTCTTTCATTTTTGCGTTATCCTAGAACTTGTAGCGACGAATAATCAAGCGATGGACACCCTACGATTCTTTGACGATAGCGCGACTTCGGCTCAACTGACATCCGTCTCTATGGGGATTTCAGCGATTAGCATCAACCATCTCAGCGTCCAATATCGAGGCGTTGAGGCGTTGCAAGACATTTCTTTGGAAATCAAACCCGGACGCCTAACCGGAGTTATTGGCCCCAATGGAGCGGGAAAAAGTACATTAATGAAGGCGATGTTAGGCTTAATTCCGGCGATGGGTGAACCCGTGTTGTATGGAAGTCAACCCTTGAGTCAACAGCGTCAACGAGTGGCTTATGTTCCCCAGCGATCGCAAATTGACTGGACCTATCCAGCGACAGTTTGGGATGTGGTTATGATGGGGAGAATTCGTAAAACGGGGTGGTTTCGTCGCTTTTCTACCGTGAGTCGTCGTCAGGCGTCGGAAGCGTTAGAAAGAGTGGGAATGACAGAGTATAAAAATCGTCCCATTGGTCAATTATCAGGAGGTCAACAACAGCGTGTCTTTTTAGCGCGATCGCTCGCTCAAGAAGCAGAAATTTTCTGTTTTGATGAACCCTTTGTGGGAATTGATCAAAAAACCGAGAATATCATTTTTAAAATCTTTCGAGATTTAGCAAATTCCGGTAAAATTGTTTTAGTGATTAATCACGATTTAGGAGAATCCATTACCAATTTTGATGAGATCATTTTGCTGAATAAAGAACTAATTGCTGCGGGTCGCCGTCAACAGGTTCTCCAAGAGGAAAATTTGAGTCGTGCTTATGGCGGAAAGGTGATTTTCTTTTCAGAAAATGCTGCCTAAGCTGAAACTGAGTGAAATAAAATGTGGAATATTTTAATAGAACCCTTACAATATAGCTTTATGCAACGATCTTTGATTGTTGCAATTTTAGTCGGTGTTATTTGTGCTGTCGTTGGCTGTTACTTAATGGTGCAACGACTGGCTTTATTGGGAGATGCAATTAGTCATTCGGTGTTGCCGGGGTTAGCGATTGCCTATATTATTGGAGCCAATATCTTTATTGGTGCGTTTATTGCGGGGGTAATTAGCACCGTTTTTATTAACTTAATTAGAACTCGCAGCAATATTAAAGAAGATGCGGCGATGGGCATTGTATTTTCTGCCTTTTTTGCGCTCGGAATTACGTTAATTACCCTGATTCAAAAAGACAACAAAATTGACCTCAATCACTTTTTATTTGGGAATATTCTCGGCGTGACATTAGGAGAGGTTAGAGATACAGCGATTATTGCTGTTATTGTTATTTTTATTATCGTTTTAATTTATAAAGAACTGCTCTTTTATACCTTTGATCCTTTGGGTGCAGAAGCCGTCGGTTTACCTGTGAACTTACTCAACTTTGGGTTAATGGTGTTAATTGCGTTAACCATCGTCGCCAGTTTAAAAGCGGTTGGGGTGGTGTTAGTTTTATCGCTGTTAATTACTCCGGCGGCGACAGCTTATTTACTCGTGAGTCGTTTACATCTGATGATGTTTTTAGGCGTAGGAGTTGGGGTATTTTCCAGTATTAGCGGGATGTATCTGAGTTATTTTTATAATCTTCCTTCAGGCCCTGCTATTGTATTAGTGGCATCGGGATTATTTACTTTAGCCTTTCTATTTAGTCCGAGTCAAGGAATTCTCACCCATCCACCCACAACCAGCAAGCAACCCGCATTTATTAAAGAGTTAAAAAACTTAATTAATCGTTCCTAAAACCGCTCTCCCATCGTTAAATTGATAGCGCTAGATTATATATAGTGGCGTATCAAGGAAGCTGCTATGAATAAAGGGCAACTAACAACATGGTTTGATGAGAGAGGTTTTGGCTTCATCAAACCGGATGATGGCGGTAAAGAAGTTTTCCTGCATATTAGTGCGCTGAAGGGATCAGGTCGTCGCCCAAAAGTTGGAGATAGGATTTTGTACGAGCGAGTTACGGAAGCCAACGGGAAGGTTCAGGCTGTTAAAGCTTCTATTGAGGGTGTTGTATCTCGACCCTTAGCAACCCAGCAGAAACCCAGGAAACGAGGTTTACTCAAAACTGTTATTGGTCTTGGAATTCTGGCTGTTGCTGCGCTTTTTACAATGGAATTTAGTCCGAGTCGCTCTCCCTCTGTCATTAGCTCCATCACAAAACCAGAATGTCTGATCAAAGGGAACATTTCCCATAATACAGGCGACAAGCTTTATCACCTTCCCGGGATGGAAGATTACGAGTCAACAGTTATCGATCCAGCAAGGGGAGAAAGGTGGTTTTGTACCGAGTCAGAAGCGATCGCATCAGGTTGGCGCAAAGCACCGAGGTAGGCGCAGCAGTCCAACAAGGTTTATCAAAAGGTCGCCTCGTTGCACCCACGCCATAAGAAGCGCGTTGGCGGTGGGATGAATCGCGACCAACAAAACAATTAATTGGGTCTTTATTGCTCCTCAATGTACTCTTTCAGTATCTCAACGGTTACGCCTCCACAATAAATCTCTTTCAATTGAGTTTCAAACTGCTTAGAAAGAACTCGACTGGTGGCGGTTTTAATTGAGTTGACCAGTTTGCTTAAATGCAAGAGAATAACCTCCAATCAAACAAGATGGTTGTTATTCTAGACTAAAAGCGGTCTGAGATGTTCCATCTGTTTTGAGTTGAGTAAAACCTCAAATGAAGGTGAATTTCAGAGTTAATCCGATGACTAATTTTACCGGTTCTAGCAGTTTAAGGGATTGATCTTCCCTGTTCTCTGCTATCTTTCTCTGATTTCACCCTCAATAAATGGAAAGGTTTAACTAGGGTCTTTTTTAGGCTTAAATTTACCGCTAATGATTCACCAATAAAAATGGAATGAACGCTGTTTTAGAGCAAGTAGCAGCGTTGAATATTGAGCGGTTTGATTGACATTGATGCACTCAGATTGTTTTTCAGAAAAATAAAGGAGAATAAGTACAACTTTGGGGATTGAATTTTGAGCGGCTACTTTTTCTTAAAATATTGGTGTAGCAGATCAGCTCCTTGTCCCCCCATATCGGTAAGTTTTTGCTCAATGGCGTTTAACGCGAGCTGAGAAGGTTTGGCGTGTCCTCTTTCCCATCGGTTCACAGTCTGGAAAGAAACACCCAAGGTAATGGCTAACTTTTCTTGGGATAAGCCTAAGCGTTCACGAAGGGTACGAACAAGATAGGGAATATCTGAAACTGGAGTAATCACGGGCATCGTTTTTTTCCTAAACTCTATCTCCAAGTTAAGATATAACACCCCTTATATTCAACAGTGGTGATACTGAACTTTGAGCTAAGTGGTTTGTGTCTTTTTAAAACACAATCTCCGAGAAAATACGGATGCAACTCTCGAAAGTCTTTCCCCGTCGTAAGAGTAGCCCAAGCTAAATTTAGGGAGAAAAAGAATCAATTCCTCGCAAACGCTTCATAATTAAATCAAACCGACACAAATTAGGTTCGGTGGCGTGATCAAACTGAGAATTCACCTCAGAGTTGGACGGAGTTCGAGGGGATGTTTTAGAGTCTTCGCTAAAACGGTTAACTGTATTTCGCAGTCGAGAAGACAGAAATTTCGTGACAGCGCGATAGAACCGCAGAGCAAACAACACATCTCGATCCAGTTTTTCGGCTAATTGTTGGCGGGGAATGGCTAATACCACCGAATCTTCAACGGCTTTCACCGTCGCGGAGGGCAGACGTCCATCAATAAATGACATTTCCCCGAGAACTTCCCCGCAGCCGATTTTCCCAATTTCTTGATTTCCGACTGCGGCGACTGAAACGCTGAGAGTCCCCTCCAAAACAATATAAAGTGCTGAAATGGGCTGACCTTCATGGATGAGAATCGTCTGAGCCGTAACCTTTTCACGGTTTCCATGCTTAACCATCCAATCAATATCGCGATCATTTAATTCGCTTAAAATTACTAACGCTTTGTTCATTAGATCCAGTGAAGATTTCTGGAGGGAGAATCACAAAATTTTCAGTATAACTGTAGCATAAGCTGTTTGCGATACTCTTTTGTTAACGAATGATCATCGCCCAGCAATTCAAACAAACTCAACATGGCTTTGCGAGCGCCATCATTTTTGTAACTGCGATCAATCTTGACAACTTCTAAAAAGGTTTTGAGAGCCTGTGGATAATTTTTTTCTAAGGTGAAACGACAAGCTTGAGCATAAAGCTGATCGAGTTCAGTTGTCCCAGGCTGTTGAACGACAGCTTGAAACTCGATTAACTGTTTTAAAGCTTGAGCTTTAGGATAATACTCTCGTTGATCTTCAGATATTGTTGTTAATAACTGAGTCGCTTCATCGCTTTGTTTCATCTCGATGAAAAAGAGGGCCGCTTGTAAGGTTAAATCAGGTTGATTAGGATATTTTTTGAGTAACTGTTTAAACAGATTTTGGGCTAAGTCTAAATCTCGATTAACAATTGCCGTTTTAATCTTGGCAAATTCTTGATCAACTTCCGACTTAAAATTAAGCTGTCCTAACAGTTGACGCAGTTGGACTTCATTTAATGCACCCACAAATCCAGGTAGAACTTCCCCTTGCTGAACAATTCGCACGTCGGGAACACCCTCAACGTTGTAAGTATTAGCGAGATCGGGATTTTTGTCAATATCAACTTTCGCTAAAATAAAATCATATTCTTCGACAAGCTTTTCGAGTAAGGGCTTCATCAGTTGACATGGCCCGCACCAGGTTGCGAAAAAGTCCACTAAAATGATCTGTTCATCTGACTTTTGCAAAACCTCACGTTCAAAGTTGTCACTGTTGACTTCTATGCTATATCCCATTGAACTACTCTTCTTGACGAATGATGATTAGATACCTAAAATTTTAAACCCGTTGGGGAAAATTAGCCCCCGGAATCTGTTTTTAACCGATTCTCCGTTAAGGATTTTTGCTGTTCCGTTGCTTTTCATAGTATTGTTGATGGTACTCTTCGGCTCGATAATAGTCTGAAGCCGCCTGAATTTCAGTTGTAATGTCTTTTTCATAGCGTCCCGACATTTGCAGTTTGTGTTTGGATCGTCTGGCGAGTTGTTCTTGTTCGGGACTATGGTAAAAGATGACTGAACGATACTGTTCTCCTCGATCAGGCCCTTGGCGGTTGTAAGAAGTCGGATCGTGAATCGTCCAGAAAATTGCTAATAATTCCTCATAGGAAAGTGTATCGGGATCATACTGGAGTTGAACGACTTCTGCATGACCCGTTATTCGGGCGCAAACATCGAGGTAGGAAGGGTTGGGAAAATGTCCGCCCATATATCCAACTGATGTAGATGTCACGCCTTTGATCCGGCGAAATGCTGCTTCTACACCCCAAAAGCATCCGGCTCCAAATGTTGCTGTTTCCATCGTTTTGAACCTTTTTAGATATAATTGATGAGTCGGACTTAATATAGATTAAGGGACTCTCTAAAATGTTAGATCAAATTTGATTTGATATTCCCTGAACGGCTATCATTCCCCGATATTGCTCAAACAGTCACGATCACCCGTTCATCTCCTTTTTGAGCAACACAACCTGACCCGCTATTTTAAACAATGCTCTTTACTAAAGCTTTACATCTAATTCGACTAGAATTTACACTACTCTCTATTTTTGTCATTCAAAATATTTTAAGATCAGAACTTGATAAGATACTGCTTTATAGTTAGCAGATTCTTAGGAGTAGACTAGGCGTTTAATCAGGTGCATCCACAACTCAATCCAAGCTTTGTGTTGAATCAATCAGGGAATTTTGCTTGAACCGATTCCCTGATTTTTTTTATGAAGTTACCAATTATTACGGGAACTCCGTCTATTTAATTGACAATCGTTGAACCATGAGCGCGAGGATCGGTATTGCTTTGCTGAGGAGTAACAGAAGGTTTAAAGGCAGAAACTTGTCCAGTCGCTTCGGCATAAGGGAGAGGAATACCTGCAATTAAAGCATCCAGATTAGCTTCCATAATAGCAGGCGGAATTTCTCCAATACTTTGGGCGATCGCTGAGGCTTGATCATTGAGAAAGACAAAGTGGGGAATGCCATCGACTCGATATTGCAAAACCTCGGGCAACCACTTACTATTATCAACATTGAGCATGACAAAATTGAGTTTATTTTCATACTCATGCTTAATCCTATTGAGTTCGGGTGCCATTGCTTGACAAGTGGTACACCAGTTCGCATAAAATTCGATTAAGCTTGGCTTTCCATTATTCAAAGCAACTTCAAGTGGGGTTGACTCTTCTGCGAGTTCAGGCAGAGAAGTTGAAGTCACATCTGTTCGTAAACCCACCAGGATAGCTACACTTAAAATAACAGCGACTAGAGTGATTAACAGGTTTCTCAAGCGAGTCGCCAAGGTTGATGGCTGAGTGGGGGAAGAGGAGGATGTTGAGGACTGATCGTTCATTGATATCGAAATTAAAAAATAATCACATCTTGATTTTAGTTGACAAATCAGATCTACATTTTTCCCAGTGGCGAGCCACTATGATTGAGGGATGTACAGGTGTTGAAACTGTCCACGCCATCGCCCTTGTTGTCCATTCTCCCTCTTTTGACATCCTCCCCTCCGTAAACGAAGGGGATTCCCAAACCTTACGATTTGGGTTTCTGCTTCTTAGCAGTTGCCTTGCGAGATTTACTCTCTTCGGGTCTTCGTTCTCTCGGATGCAAGCTCCGAGAGCTGCGAAGACTTCGTCTTACACTCGCTCCACAGACTGACACGGCTTGCCCTGCCGCCAAAATATTTATACTGGCGTTGATATCTCGATCATGGTGAGAGTTGCATTTAGGGCAATCCCATTCCCTGATATTCAACGGCATTTTTTCGGCGATATACCCACAATTGGAACATCGCTTTGAACTGGGAAACCAGCGATCTATTTTGATCAATTCTCGTCCGTACCACTCTGCTTTATAAGTGAGTTGTCGAACCAGTTCTCCCCAGTTGGCGTCGCTGATTGCTCTAGCTAATTTGTGATTTTTGACCATGTTCTTTACAGCTAAATCCTCAACTACTATCGTTTGATTTTCACTCATTAGTTGAGTCGTTAGCTTGTGAGTTTGGTCGCGCCTGCAATCAGCAATTTTTGCTTGAATTCTTGCTACTTTAACTCGGGCTTTCTCTCTGTTCAAAGAACCTTTGGTTTTTCGGCTTAAAGACTTTTGAGCGCGTCTGAGTTTTTTGTATAGCTTGTCAAAATGTTTGGGGTTGGAAACTTTAACGCCATCGGACGTGGTGAACAGGCTGGTAATTCCCAGATCAATTCCCACTTTTTTATCGATGGGCTTGAGTTTGTGGTCTACTGGATCGTCAATTCTCAAAGAAACAAACCATCTCCCACTCGGGTCTAATCTGACCGTTATTGTTGAGGGTGTACAACCAGTAGGAAGTTGACGACTCCATCGAATTGGCAAGGGTTCAAAGCACTTGGCAATGTAGACTTGACCCTCTTTGAATTTGAAAGCCGACTTGGTAAATTCTGCACTTCCACCGTTACGTTTTCTCTTGAAGTTTGGGTATTTCGCCCGACCAGCAAAGAAGTTACTGAAAGCGGTTTGTAAGTGCCTTAAACTCTGTTGAAGCGGAACACAACTGACCTCATTTAAGAAGTCTAATTCCTCCTCTTTCTTCCAGTTTGTCAACATCGAAGAAGTCAGAGAATAGCCAACTCGTTCAAAACGTTCATACCACGCCTCAGTACGTGCTGCCAGTGCCTTATTGTACACTAACCTTACGCATCCCAGTGTTCTCCTCAACAGGTTTTCCTGTTCAAGAGTAGGGTAAAAACGGTAGCGATAGGCTTTCTCAGTCATGCCTCATAGTTTAACATATGTCTTGTGAAGACGTTAAACTTATTGAATAAAGCCGTCAATCACGGACGGGGTTTCAGACCCAAAACTTTCGATGATAGGAATCAATCCTAATTCGTCTGATGGAGTCTGGAACCATGAACCCCCTGTTTATCCGGTCTAGCTTGGCTTTTTGATTTTAGAACCATTGCTGCTCACCGACTCTTCTGAGGCTTCTTGGTTGTCTTCGCCTTGAACCGAACTATTGCTGGGTAATTCCAGACAGTAACCAGCCCCGTATACTGTTTTGATATAGCGGGGATGGCGGGGATCGGGTTCCATTTTGGTTCTCAGGTGTCGAATATGCACTCGGATGGTTTCGATATCGTCATCGGGATCATAACCCCAGACTTCTTTGAGAATTTCACTGGGCGCAACGGTTTGACCATGACGCTGAAGTAAGCAGTGCAGCAGTTCAAATTCCAGGTGAGTCAGTTTAACGGTTTTTTCAAACCAAATGGCTTCAAACCGTTCAGGAACGAGAGTCAGAACGCCATAACTGAGGATTTCGCTGTGTTTAGCGGCTTGGGGAATGCGATCGGTTCGACGCAGTAGGGCGCGAACTCGGGCCAGCATTTCTTCGAGTTCAAAGGGTTTGGTGAGGTAATCATCGGCGCCTGAGTTGAAGCCTTCGACTTTGTTTTGGGTTTGTCCCAAGGCGGTGAGCATGACGATGGGGATATCTGCTGTGCGTTCATCTCGTCGGAGACGCTGACAAACGGTAAACCCATCGACTCGGGGTAACATCAAGTCGAGAATGATCAAATCGGGTAACAGTTGTAGGGCTAGGGCTTGTCCTTTTATGCCATCTTCTGCTTGGCTGACTTCGTAGCCCGCCATTTCTAAGTTGATGGCTACAAGTTCTGCGATCGCTGGATCATCATCAATAACTAATATCCGAGGCATCATTTATAAGTTTACAGTGGCTACGATGGACAGTTGGAGCAGCTTGCGATTGGTATTGGCTAGTGATTTCCCTGTTTGGGAGCGGCTACCGGATTTACCCCTTTTTGTCAAGCTTCTATAATTTATTCTAAAGTTTAGCTAAGAACTATGGTTTCATGTAAAGTCAAGTGTACCGACTCTACAGCAGATTAGCAAGTAAAACACAGGGAACAGGCGCGAATTGCAACAGGCAAAAACTGCTCACAGTTGACTCCCCCACTTTTTGAGATCGGTGAGGGAGTCAATCGTTATGGGTTGTTGTCAGGAAAGCTTGACTCGGTTGAGTCTCGACCCGCTCACAGAGAAGCTCTACGGCGACGGTAATCAGAAAGATATTGTTCGAGCATACCAAATTGATTAAGATTAACGCTGTAGTAGACCCATCGGCCTTCTTGACGGGCGCGAACGAGCGAAGCCTCTCTTAACGCTTTCAGGTGAAACGATAGTTTAGACTGGCTGACATGAAGTTGTTCGCAAAGTTCACAGACACAGTATTCCCTCTGTTGCAGCAATTCTAAAACTCGAACTCGCAAAGGGTCAGATAAAGCATGAAAGCCTGATGCAACCTCAAAGGGCGAAGTTAGAGAAGTTGTGAGCATCAATTTTTTTTTGTTAACGTCAAGAGGTTTTTCTGAGCTGAAGTCTAAGACCACAGCTAGGACAATAAACGGCAGAGTCAGTTTGCAGATAATGCAATCTGTCCTGCTATCAATTGAGTTATGTCTGTGGAAGGTTACTCCCTAGCCGCAGAAATTTAATAACTATTTTTAGTATAAATTTTGATCAGGTTTTTGATCAAGAGCAACTTTTACTTTTTCTCAAAATATCAATGAAACTCATCCAAGTTTTTCACATCCTAAGTTACAAAAATTACACCCTGTCGGTTTTCAGATGTCTAGGTCAATTCTTGCTTGATTAAAAATCTATCTCAAGATAGACTCAAACAGATCAACTTGATGTGAAGGAAGTCCTATATCCCCCCTGGGTGGATCATTTTGTCACAAGTTTTTCACATTATAGTCGGATTTAGAGGTGATCAATCGAGAGTTAATCGCTAAACTTTCTGGAAATAATTTAATTAGAACCAATTTTTGTTTGAGAAGGTCTTACTGAGCCTCTAGAATGATAATTGTGATTAAGTTAAACTTTGAAGATCACGAGTTCAACAGAGAATCAACTCCGTTATACAATAACAAATTAAGTTGAGTAGAAGGGATTATTGGTTGAGGAAGAGGGGATGAAGTCGCTAACGAGACTTTTTTATAAAAAATAAGCACGAGAATTATCTTTGTATACCCGTGCTTAGATTCAATTTGAGAAAACGAATGTTGCCCAAAAATATTAACGCCGACTCGACAGTGACATCATAACCTGCAAAACATACCAGAACAGCAAAGCAACAGAAGCAAACAGTTCTAACGAAGCAGCGACATAATGCTGAGTCGAATAGTGGCGCATGATTTTGGAGGTATCATACAAAATCGCCGCCGAAGCAAAGGCAACCATGACGACAGAGAACAGAAGACCCAACGTGAAGCCGAAAAGAATGCTACACAAGATTAAACCCAGGGCCACGAAGCCGCCTATTTTCAGAATTCCACCCAAAAAGGTAAAATCCGTTTTTGTGGTCAAAGCAACCGTCGTTAAGCCGCCAAACAGCAACAGCGTTAGAATAGCGGCTGTCGGCAGAACACTGGGGTCAGAAAAATAAACCGCAAGATAAAGTAAAGGTGCAAAAATCAACGCCTGTGCGACGACATAAATTCCTAAACCCGCGTATTGAGTCTCAACAGAATCGGCTTTTGCGGTTAAACTTCTGGAAAACCAACCCAGAAGTGAAAAAGCACCCAAAATGAGCAACCAGCTAAATCGACTGGCAAACACAAAACTCGCTAATGCTTGAGCTATCCCCGTTTGAAAGAGTAGAATCTCAACGAGAACAAAGGAACCCACGGCTCCAGCTAAGTGTATATAAGTCTGTTGAATAAACTTAGCTCGTTCACTCGGTCGGGACTGAGCAACAGTAACCATATGGCTTCTCCTGAAAGGTTGTAAAGAAAAAGTTAGCTATTATTTCCAAGGGTAGCACTACAGTTCAATTCCTGAAGAGGCAGAGATTGAGCTAGGGTACAAGCCCTTTCTACTGGATGTCACGAGTATTGCTAACGGTTAGGACAACTATAGGCTGTCGATGAATCAATGGAAGGCTTGGATAAAAAAACTGATTTTTCATCTTAATAAACTCCAAAAAATGGTTAATTTTTGATATTACGGCTTTAGACTGGATGTGACTTTTCTTTATTTTGTTCATTGTTAATGACTATGCCCATAAAAATTGAACAGGCGACTCGCATTGAAGCGGCGGGAAATAAACCTAAACAGATTGATGAATATATCGGTCGGGTGAATTCTCAGACGGAAGCGGTGAGTATCGCTCATATGCACTCTCCGATGGGTTGGATGGAACCCGGTCAGCGTCCAGAGTTTGATGAATTTACGATGGTTTTAAAAGGAATGCTACGGGTTGAATATGAAGGCGGTGAGATGGATATTTATGCAGGACAAGCTGTGATTGCGGCTAAAGGGGAATGGGTGCGTTATAGTAGTCCGACTGAGGAAGGGGCGGAATATATAGCTGTTTGTTTGCCTGCATTTTCTCCTAGTTTAGTGCATCGAGATTCTGAATAAATTCCTACTCCTGGGTGATTCTACAATCACCTGTTTGGGTGAAGAAAAGAAGGGTTGAGTGGGGCGATAGTAAAGCTAATAACAAAGCTCAAAACTCAGAAAATCGGATATCTAGAACTAGATAACGGTTTAAGGTTCCACTCAATTCAGATTGGCAATACTTATGATGAACTATCAGACTTCACCCCGTTGTCTCAAACAGAGTAGTCTGGAATTGCTACAAGAATATAAGCAGTTTCCTTGTCAATCTATTCGGAATCAAATTGTTCAACTGAATAGGGGTTTGGTTCGCAAAGAAGTACATCACTGGATTAAACAATGTTCGGAAAGTTATGATGATTTACTTCAAGTTGGATGTATTGGACTTATTCAAGCGATTGAACGGTTTGATTTAACAAAAGGTTGTGCGTTTAGTTCTTTTGCTGTTCCTTATATTCGAGGGGAAATTTTACATTATTTACGGGACAAAAGTTCGTTAATTAGAGTTCCGCGTCATTATTTAAAGTTGAAGCGTCAAGGGTCAAAAGTGGTTGCTCAATTGCAGGAAAAACTACACCGAAAACCAACAGATTTAGAAATTGCTAATACTTTGGGGATTTCTGTTGAGCAGTGGAATCAGGTTAAATTAGCTGAAAAAAATAGTTCTGTGTTGAGTTTGGATGCGACTTTCAATGATGAATTTGAGGATCAAAAGAGCTTAGTTGAATTGATTGTTGATCCGAATTATAACGATTTCAAGACGGCTCATGAAGACAAAATAGATTTGGAGATGGCTTTATTGAAGTTAAAAGAAAAAAATCGATATATTTTAGAATTAGTTTTCTTTAAAAATCTCACTTACAAAGAAGTTGCAAAACATTTAGGAATTAGTATGATTACGGTTCATCGTCGCATTAAACAAAGTTTGAAAGATTTAAAAGTCATGCTCACAAGTTGGGAAACTTTGGTTTGATGCGCCTAGAGTATTCAGAGTCTAAAAATTGAATCTTTATTCTTTATAAAAAGAACCCCTGCTACCAAAAACAGGAGTTTGAGTTGGGATTAAATTCCAGCTAAAATATGCTTTCTTCCAATCAATTATCGAGCCGGAACCCCAATAAATCCGTCGTCGGGTTCATTCTCAATAGGATTATTGGGAGAATTCGTCACTCCCTCATTATTAATCTGAGGATTCGGAGAAGTCAAATCTTGATTCTCCATGTCATTCATTTCCGTTGTTACTCCTCGATTTGTGTCTGGAGAATTTCTCTGTAGTTCATTGGAGTTATCACCCCCGTTTAGGGGTTGAGAAGGAGAGTTTCTCTGTTGATTAGGATTAATATTCGGACTGGTTCCAGGACGATTTGTAGGACTGGTTCCAGGACGATTTGTAGGACTGGTTCCAGGACGATTTGTAGGACTGGTTCCAGGACGATTTGTAGGACTGGTTCCAGGACGATTTGTAGGACTGGTTCCAGGATTAGTTGTAGGAACTTCTCCGGGATTAGTTGTAGGACTGGTTCCGGGATTAGTTGTAGGACTGGTTCCGGGATTAGTTGTAGGACTGGTTCCGGGATTAGTTGTAGGACTGGTTCCGGGATTAGTTGTAGGACTGGTTCCAGGATTAGTTGTACCTTGAGTGATTAATACTCCATTTTCAAATCGCTCAAAGCTAGAGTTAATTTTAGTTGATTCTGCTAAAGCAGATTGAGCAATCAGGGGTGTAAGACCAGCAACAGCAGTTAAAGCAACAATTTTAGCGTTTACTAAATTTTTCAGGTTAAACATTTTCTGATCTCCTAGCTAACAAGCCTGTTCACAAACAACGTACATATCATTCTGCTAGACTGTGATTGCTTGTACATCTGTTACAAGAAAGATATCTTTAGATAGATCAAAAAATACCGTTAAGCTTGAGAATTTTAAAATCAAAATTTAGAGCAAAAACTCTATCTATTGATTGTCAATTTTTAGAAAGTGTTTTATTTTTTTGTATAAGGGAAAATTAGCATAGAGGAAACCGATTGTGACTTCAACAGTATCATCCACAGAGCGAGTGCTAGTTACGGGTTCAACAGGTGGAGTGGGTCAACTTACCGTCGCCAAACTCTTAGAAAAAGGATTTTCGGTGAGGGTTTTAACTCGCAATGCTCAAAAGGCAGAGAAAATGTTTGAAAATCAAGTAGAGGTTGTTGTCGGAGATATTTGCAACCCCTCTAGTTTGTCTGCGGCGACCGAGAATATCTCTGATATTATTTGTTGTACCGGAACGACTGCATTTCCCTCAACCAAATGGGATTTTAACACGTTACAACAGTCAACGGGACAGGAAAGTTGGGTAGAATGGCTGAAAATTTATTTTGATGCTGAGTATCGCCGCAAAAACGCCAATAATAGCCCTGAACAAGTGGATGCTCAAGGGGTGAGTAACCTAGTTGCTGCTGCACCTAAAACCCTCAAACGCTTTGTGTTTGTGTCTTCCTGTGGTGTCCTGCGAAAAGACCAATTTCCCTATAGTCTTCTCAATGCTTTTGGGGTGTTGGATGCCAAGCAGAAGGGCGAGGAAGCGATAATTCGTTCAGGACTCCCTTACACCATTATTCGACCCGGACGGCTAACAGATGGCCCCTATACGTCCTATGACCTGAACACATTGCTTAAAGCGACGACAGGCGGAAAGTTAGGGGTTGAGGTGGGGGTTGGGGATAAACTTACGGGTCAAACGAGTCGAATTGATGTGGCGGCGGCTTGTGTGGAATGTCTGGATATCCCTGAAACCGTAGGTCAAATTTTTGAACTGGTGAATACAGGCGTTAAACCGGAGAATGGGGTGAACTGGAAACTGTTGTTATCGAAGCTGAGTTGAGGACTCACACAGATTTTCGCGGAGGCGCGCCCCTACATCAGTGCTAACTGGTGACTGGTGACTGGTGATGTCTATCACAGCCGTTTAGCTGTTCAGTTCACTCGATTTCTACCGATATTCTCACCGAACCCTCAGAAGACAAGTCACTTCGCGAATTTGAAAAACAGGCGATTATAAAAACATCGAGTTCAACATTCACCCCATGCCTCAAGTTAACCTACTTCCCGGAGCCATCAACGAAATCATCGCCTCTGTCGCTGACAGCCGAAGCCTCACCCAAACTGACCGTTACGGGTTGATGGCGGCGATGTTGGATGAATCTTTGAACGAAGACGAACGTCGTTCAATTGACAGACTGTTGCGCTCTGTGGTCAGAGGCCGGGTGCGAATTACCGCTTAAATTGTTGCCACCAACTTAGTCTACTTAACTTAACCCCTGCACCATGAACTCGATAACAATAGTGCGGGGGTTATTTTTTAGATTGAAAAACTCAATGATTCACGAACGGTTAATTGTGCTTTACGGTATTAACGGATTTTTGTTCTGCACTGCTGAATTAACCGTTTTCTCAATTCTTTTTAACCGAGTTTCTGCACGTTTAGCACTATCAATCCAAAAGAGAATATTCTTCTGGGATGTATTACTCAATGCCTGAAAATTCTGGTTAGCAGTTTCATTGGTTTCTAGAGCCTGTTTGAGATCCAGGGGAATCATCAAGGCTTCAATTTGATCTAACTTCGTCCAAGATCCGTTTTGTTTTGCCGCATTAATCTTTTCAAGACCTGCCTGAGTCATTAATCCTTGTTCAATTATTTCTTCTATATATTGCTTATTTAATTTTGACCAGACGCTTTTGGGTTTTCTCGGTGTGAAAATTTGCATATAACGTTCGGAGTCTATCGATTTGACTTTACTATCGATCCAGCCAAAACAGAGGGCTTCTTTAACGGCTTCGCTATATCGAATACTGGGTTTACTACTTTTGACTTTGTAGTAAACTAACCAGACACCTTCTGAGGTACAATGATTTTTTTCTAACCATTCTCGCCAGACTTGGCGATCGCTAGCATAAATTGTTTCAAGTTGATCATCAAATTTTGACATGACAGTAAAGAGTCGAAATCCCGAGTCATAACATTATAATGGTTGGGATTGAAACAACTCCTGTTAATCAAATGAGGGATGTATGTTCTCTGATGACTGGACTAAAGACAGTCTATCTAAATATAGATACCAATCAACCTATTGATTGCCTACAATGCAAGAGATCATTATACCAAGATGAGATTTGCCAGTTGAGAGAATGTCTTGATCGCAGATGATTACCCTATGGAAAATCCGTAAAAGATCATTTCCTGCTGAAAATTAACGTTTTCTAATCCACTTTAATTCCTAAAAAAACATGGAAACTTACGATGTAATTATTATCGGGGCTGGTCACAATGGTTTAACCTGTGCCGCTTATTTATTAAAAGCCGGATACAGTGTTTTACTGCTAGAAAAACGCTCAGTTCCTGGGGGTGCAGCGACGACAGAGGAAGTCATGCCGAAAGAAGCACCGGGCTTTAAATTTAACCTCTGTGCCATTGATCATGAGTTTATTCACCTGAGTCCAGTTGTTCAAGAACTAGAACTGCATAAATATGGCTTAGAATATCTCTTTTGTGATCCGATTGTCTTTTGTCCTCATCCTGATGGTAAATATTTTTTGGCTCATAAATCTGTTGAACAAACCTGTGCAGAAATTGCCCGTTATTCTCCAGCAGATGCTGAACGCTATAGAACTTTTGTTGATTTCTGGCATCGGTTTATTAGTGCAGCAATTCCGATGTTTAATGCGCCGCCAAAATCTATTATTGATATTGCCCGAAATTACGATTCTCACAACTTTAAAGACTTATGGTCGCTCATTAATTCAGTTGAGAAAAGCTTGGATTTTGTTCGCACCATGTTAAGCAGTGCTGAGGATATTTTAAATGAGTGGTTTGACTCGGAATTTCTGAAAGCACCTCTGGCACGTTTAGCCTCAGAATTAGGCGCCCCTCCTTCTCAAAAAAATCTGGCGGTGGGTGCGATGATGATGACGATGCGACATGATCCGGGTATGGCTAGACCGAAAGGCGGAACGGGTGCTTTAGTCCAGGCTTTAGTGAATTTGGTTAAAGCAAAAGGCGGTGTGATTTTAACAGACAAAACGGTTAAAAAGGTCTTGGTTGATGATGGCCGTGCTGTGGGAATTCAAGTAGAAAATGGCATCGAATATCGCGCTACAAAAGGCATTATTTCTAATATTGATGCGAAACGTTTGTTCTTACAATGTATGGATGAAGCTGATGTGGATGCAGCCGATCCAAACTTGCGTCAACGCTTAGAACGTCGTATTGTGAATAATAACGAAACAATCCTCAAAATTGATTGTGCGTTATCCGAACCGTTACGCTTTGAACACCACAATCATAAAGATGAATACTTAATTGGTTCGGTGTTAATTGCGGACTCTTTTAAACAGGTAGAAATTGCTCATCACGACTGTTCTTTGGGTAAAATTCCTGATTCTGATCCGTCGATGTATGCGGTGGTTCCAACGATGCTTGATCCCACAATGGCGCCGGATGGAAAACATACCCTTTGGATCGAATTTTTCGCACCTTATCAAATAGAGGGTGCTGAAGGAACGGGTTTAAATGGGACGGGATGGACGGATGAATTGAAAAATAAAGTTGCAGATCGGGTGTTAGATAAATTAGCAGATTATGCTCCCAATCTCAAGCGTTCAATGATTGCTCGACGAGTCGAAAGTCCGGCTGAACTTGGGGAACGTTTAGGCGCTTACAAGGGGAATTATTATCATATTGATATGACCTTAGAACAGATGATTTTCTTCCGTCCTTTACCCGAATTAGCCAATTATCGCACCCCCATTAAGGGATTATATCTCAGTGGGGCGGGAACTCATCCAGGTGGTTCAATATCAGGAATGCCGGGACGAAATTGTGCGCGAGTGTTTATTTCTGCTCAACAACCGTTCTATCACATCTTAACTGAAGCTGGACAGTCTTTTCAATCTTTTACGAAATCGGTTTTAGGAATTGTTTAGAAGCAAAACCCAATAAAAACCCGGTTTCTTCGAGAAACCGGGTTTTTGTAGCACCTGTTGAAGAAGAAACCGGGTTTTTTAACTGTTTATTTCGGGATACAAACATTGCGTAAAACGGTAAATGGGGTAATTTCTTTGAGGTGTTGTAGTTCTTCTTCTGTTTTGACTAACATCGCCCCACAACAGCCCAAAGAATTCACTAAAATTCCTTCAAAACTTTCTTGAACTCTTGGAATTAATAACATCCATTCTCGTGTTATAATTAAATTGTAAGCACCCGATTGTTTTCCCGTCATGCCTTTTTCTCCCTGTAAACAGACTTTTTTTAACAGGTTATAATAAAACTCTAAAGTCGTGACTGCGGCTTCTTCGGGAGAACGAACTAAAAGCGGATCAAGGCGAATTAAACCATGAACAAAGGGGAGTTGGGGACAGTTGCCAATTGCGCCTAAAAATTGCGCTGAATTAATAGCAGGTTCAAGGGGAACTTTCACGCCATTGGGAACAAGTGGAAGCGGAACAAGTTGCAGATGTTTATGTCGTTGACTCGCCCCCGCCTCGGCACCTCCGTTGTAAAATACCAATCCATCAATTTCGGCTAAAGCTATCCATAAAGCCTGAAAATCTTGGAGGGTTAATAAATTTTCTTGTTCTTCAAATTCTCGTGTTACAATTAACAGATGATGATCAAGGACATTATATTTGTTGAGTAAACATAAATGAGTCGGAGATAAATCAGCAACCAATAAATCTTTTTCATAGGGAAGAAACGGGTTAAAGGGTTTTCCAGACGTTTCAGATTTTTGGTCTTGTTGTTGTTTGGCTTGCTCTTTTCGTGCTAAATTAGAGACAATTCGCACAAAGAACAAAATGCCATCCTGTTCGATAAACTGATATTCAGTGGGGATAGACTGAAGCGCACCACATTGAAGTGCAAATCGGGTTTGTTCCTGAGTCCGTTTCCAGAGTGTACCGGGTTCCAACATCATCGAACTCTTTTCACTAAACGACAACAATAATACTAAATCTATTATCTCCTAAATTTGCTGCTGTCTTGCTAAGATCCGATGAATTTTACTTCCCCAAATCAAGTTTATCCTTTAAGTATCGCGCCGATGATGGATCGCACCGATCGCCATTTTCGGTATTTCATGCGCCAAATGACTCGACGGACATTATTGTACACTGAAATGGTGACGTCTGCGGCGATTATACATGGCGATCGCAACAAACTTTTAGGCTTTTCTCCAGAAGAAAAACCCCTCGTTTTACAAGTCGGAGGAGATCAACCCCAGGAGTTAGCCATCTGTGCAGAAATTGCCGAAGATATGGGTTATGATCAGGTGAATTTGAATGTGGGATGTCCGAGTTCACGGGTACTGGATGGCAATTTTGGCGCTTGTTTGATGGCGCAACCTCAACGAGTTGCTGAAGCAGTTTCTAAGATGCAACACCGAGTCAAAATTCCGGTAACAGTTAAACATCGCATTGGGATAGATGATCGCGATCGCTATGAAGATATGGCTCATTTTGTGCAAATTGTTTCTGCATCGGGTTGTCAACAGTTTACGGTTCATGCGCGGAAAGCTTGGTTGCAAGGGTTAAGTCCAAAAGAAAATCGAGATATTCCCCCTTTACGTTATGAAGATGTACATCGGTTGAAACAAGAATTTCCTCATTTGTTGATTGAAATTAATGGCGGGTTGACAACATTTTCTCAAGTTCACGAACAGTTAAAATCTGTAGATGCGGTGATGATCGGACGTGCGGCTTATGATCATCCTTATTTATTTGCAACGGCTGATCAAGAATTTTATGGCGAAGAAACGACTCCTTTAACTCGTCATCAAGTGGTTGAAGCGATGTTTCCTTATTTAGAATATTGGCTGAGTCGAGGCGTTAAATTAAATAGTATAATGCGTCATGTTTTACAACTGTTTACCGGACAACCGGGAACAAAAGCTTGGAAACGCTATCTGAGTGAAAATGGTTATCTCCCTGGTGCGGGAATAGAAGTGGTGCGAGAAGCATTAACTCAAGTTCCTCAAATTAATGAATAAAAAATTGGTGCTTTGTAGGTTGGGTTGATCAATGAAACCCCACATAAAAAATCAAACAATGATTGGTTTGAGTTGGGTTGCGCTACTGCTTAACCCAACCTACAATATTGTTATCTGACTGCTAATCAACGGCTAAAATAACATTGCTAGCTTTGATGACTGCGTAGGCTTCTTTCCCTTCTGCAATCTCTAATGCTTCCGCAGAAGCCTTAGAAATGATAGAAACCACTTCAACGCCGGGAGCCACTTCAAGAACGACTTCTGTATTGACTGCTCCTGCGTGTACAGCTTTAATGGTTCCTTTTAGGGAATTTCTTGCACTAATTTTCATGGATTCACCCTCCTTAGTTTTGAAGATTGGTTTGTTTGTTCTTAATGTCTAAACATTCCGTTCAAGAATAAGACTATAGCACAAAATCGAGAGAGATCAAACCTTAATTTTTTTAGGTTTGACTCGACAAAAAAAAGGGAAAAGTATCCTTTCCCCCACACTTAAAATGGTCAAATTGTCAATCTAAAATGTTATGAATTCTCCATGAAAGCTTGAGAACTATTCCGACTATTTCAAAGCCGCTAATACCGTGTCGTGAATAATGCCATTGCTAACAATTACACCCTGATTTTCCATCATTTTCGGTTTAGAAGCAAAATCGAGCGGTTTACCATACATATCTGTAACGCGCCCACCTGCTTCTTCGACAACGATCGCACCTGCGGCATGATCCCAAATATTCTCGCGGTAGTCGGGAGACTTGGGAGAGGGAAGCCGCAAATACAACGCAGCCTGTCCTGAAGCCACCGCCCCGTATTTGGCTTGAGAGTCCATGCGGATCGAAGGCGCTGTAATTCCCACAGCTTGGGCGATCGCATTTTGTCGATCCTGATCTCCGTGAGAAGATTCCACACTTTCGACAAAGCGCAGATTTGCGGTATCATCGGCTTTAACCACATGAATCGGAGTGGGTTCTGCTGTCGCAAAGGGCATCATTATCGCCCCTTCACCCCTCACCGCCATAAACAACATCCCGGGTTTGTGATCTTTGACGGGATAGGCGGGACAAGCCATCACCCCAACTTTTACTTCCCCATCTTCAATCAGCGCTAAAGCGATCGCATATTGATCTTGTCGCAAAAAGCCTTTCGTCCCATCAATCGGATCTAATGTCCAAAAGCGTTGTCCGACTTGACCATTACCGCGATCAATCCAAGTGATCACCTGTTCGGATGTAGCATCTGCAATCTCACCTTTAACATATTCAGTGACTTTTGCCAAATTATGCGCCATTTCGGGTTTTCGTAATTCCGTAGCGTCCTCTTCTCCAACAATGGGATCATGGGAAAAGACTTCACTGATGGCTTTACAAATAATCGCCTGTGAACCTAAGTCTGCTACCGTAACGGGGCTTTTATCGCCTTTTTCCATCGCGGGGGGAATCGCCTGACGCACTTGTTCACACAATTTGGCGGCGGATAAGGTGGCTTCAATTGCAACTTGCTTTTCGCGATCGTAGGACATTTATAGACTCCTGCTGCTCTCCATATCGAGTATAGCCGCAGTCGGATGGGTAATGTCTACTTATTCTGAATCTCAAAAGTTTGGGACTACCCAGATAAATTGTTTAAAAGTTGACCTAAACTAAAGATATAGAATGGGAAAAACCTATGATGACGACTGAAGATTTAGAACTCATTCAATCCGAGTTTGAAGCAATCGAGTATCCACCTGGAGATTGAGAAAGTCAGGAGCCACCCTGGGAAAGTGAACTGCATCTGCGTCCAATTTTTATGAAGCAGGCCTAATATACACTAGGATCAGGATGCCTAAAATTTGTTAGAATATACATCTTTGTCAACTGAAATATTTTCTGGAGACTCAATGACAATCAAGCGATTTATCTTAGGAATTCTGACCTTACTGACCATTATAGTGGTGGGTGCTTCATTAATCGATAGTATCACTCAACCGCAAATTCAAAGCCGTCTGGAACTCTATCAAACCAATCTGATTCTTCATGCAACAGAATGGCAAGCCGATCCAGAGTTTCAACAAGATTTTAGCACCTTAAAAAATAATCTGATTGGTGAAAATGCCTCAACATCTGCCCTCAAACAATACAAGGAGGTGCAGTCGGGGGCAAAAGACAATCTAGAAACAGTTAAAACCCTAGAATCGCCTTCTCAATCTGCTGAACAGTTACAACAATTGATAGATGAATTAACAATCCGCATCGGCATTTTACAAGCCGAACAAGGTGAAACTGAAGAAGCGTTAAACACTTGGCAGACGTTGATTCCAACCAGTCAATCTCTACCCAACGCTCAAAAACAGCTTGAACTCGCTAAAGTTTTACGGGGAATTTGGAGTGAGCCAGCCCGAATTTTTCCCGAGACTGAATTAACGATTAAAAATAATTTAGAGGGATGGTTTAGTTATCAGGCTTTGTCTCGACTTTATCAACTCCAAGAACGCACAGAAGATTTACAAATCCTTCAAGCAAAAGAACAAGAACTTGCTGAAGAAGCGGTTGTTAAACTCACCGTTATTAGTGCAATTCCGGGAATCGGGTTATTTGTCGGTGTGATTTTGTTGATTGTCTTAGGGGTTCAATTCCTATTGAAAGGAAAAGATTCTATTCTCGCTCAAAATACTGATGTTACTTGGTTAACGCCTTGGGATACAGAAACGCTGATTCAAGTTTTTGTGGTGGGGTTTTTCTTGGTTGGACAACTGGTGATTCCCATCATATTTAGTTTGGGTTTTCAGTTTCTTAATATCAATCCTGCCAGTTTTGATGTTCGCAGTAAAGCGTTTTATGTCTGGGCAAATTATGGCTTTTTGATGCTGGGTGGATTATCGGTTTTGTATTTCTCTTTGAAACCTTTTTTCCCCTTACCCGAAGGATGGTTTAATATTGACTGGAAAAAAGGCTGGTTTTTCTGGGGGTTGGGAGGTTATGTTACTGCACTTCCTTTAGTGATTTTAGTCTCTTTAATTAACCAACAACTTTGGTATGGGCAGGGGGGAAGTAATCCGCTTTTATCCATAGCCTTAGAAAATCGAGATCCGGTTGCTTTGATTATCTTTTTTGTGACGGCTTCTATTGCGGCACCTGTGTTTGAAGAGATTATGTTTCGCGGGTTTTTACTCCCTTCTTTGACTCGATATATGCCGCTTGGAGGTGCGATTTTACTGAGTAGTTTATTCTTTGCGATCGCTCATATGAATATCTCGGAAGTCATTCCGTTAATGACTCTGGGAATTGTTTTAGGAGTTGTGTATACGCGATCGCGGAATTTGTTATCGTCTATGTTGTTGCATTGTTTGTGGAATAGCGGAACATTATTAAGTTTATATGTTCTTGGAAGTGGTTCTGCCTAACAGAAATATTACCGAAAGGAAAAAAGGGTTTAATCACTAATCTCCGGTTATTCGAGAGACAAACGTAGGATACAAGATTTTGTAAAGAAATGATAATTGTTTAACATTGTTCACTTTTTGTATCATCGTTTTTTGTTCAATCTCGTTACAATAGAAAATGAAGCTTTTCAAGTCAGTTGAAACAATTCAAGCTGAATTAGAAACGCTTTCACAGCAGTTTTTCGTGATCTAACCTATGGAATATTACTTCACAGCTTTCACCATTTTTTTCTTTCTCGCCTCCTATGGCTATAGCTTTCTCATCGTTAAATTGGCGAAACAACGAGGCGAAGAATTTCTATTTTTTGGAATGTTAGGCGGTTTATTTGTATTTATGGCATTCTGTGCGGCTGCGGTTCCTTTTCTGCACTGGGTTTATGATTAATAAAAACTCAGCGTAAATGTCACAACATTACAACTTTCACTCTTTTCGCACGGGGAATGTCAATTTACCCGTTCTCTTATTTTTACATGGATTTCTGGGAAATGGCAATGATTTTAATACGGTCATTTCCCCCTTATCTAAAAGCTTTGATTGTATAGCCGTTGATCTACCGGGACATGGAAAAACTCAAGTTAACAGTGGAGATGATTTTTACAGCCTCTCAAACACAGCTAAAGGCTTAATAGATTGGTTAGAAGAATTACAGATTAAACAGTGTTTTCTCGTCGGTTATTCGATGGGAGGAAGGTTAGCACTCTATCTGGCTTTATATTATCCTCAATATTTTAACAAAGTTGTTTTAGAATCAGCTTCTCCGGGATTAAAAACCGAAAAAGAGCGAAGTCAACGTTATTTATCGGATTTACAATTAGCAGAAAAACTCGAACAGCAAGACTTACAAAGTTTTTTAAAAAATTGGTACAATCAGCCGTTATTTAAAACGTTTAAAAATCATCCCAACTTTAACACAATTTTAGCACGGCGTCTGCAAAATAATCCAACAGAGTTAGCCAAATCTCTAGGAATGATGGGAACAGGAAATCAACCCTCACTCTGGGATAAACTTTCAGAGACGAAAGTTCCGCTTTTATTGTTGGTTGGAGAGTTGGATGAAAAGTTTATTAAAATTAATCAAGAAATGGCGAATTTATGTTCGACTGCAAAGCTTGAAATTATTCTCAACTGCGGTCATAATATTCATGTAGAAAATCCCCAACAGTGGGTTAAACTGGTGCAAGAGTTTTTAGTCGAGAGTTAATGGTTTATCAGTTTAAGTTTTCTCCCTATTGTCGCCAGTTAAAACACCCTTTAAAAACTCATCACGGAACTTGGAAAACCCGTGAGGGAATTATTATTCGTCTCACAAACGAACAGGGAAAAATCGCTTGGGGTGAAATTGCACCTTTGAGTTGGTTTGGTTCGGAAACGTTACAACAAGCGTTAGAATTTTGTCAGCAACTTCCCCAAACGTTAACGTTAGAAGATATTCTCGAAATTCCAGATAACCTTCCTGCTTGTCAGTTTGGGTTTGAGTCAGCTTTGAGGTACACTCCAAAAACCCGGTTTCTCAAAGAAACCGGGTTTTTAAGAGAACTGAAATTCAGTGGACTTTTACCGTCAGGAAACGCTGGATTACCAGTCTTTAAAACCCTTTTCAATCAAGGTTTTAGAACGTTTAAATGGAAAATCGCGGTTCATCCGATTTCTGAAGAACTGCAAATCTTTAAACAGTTAACTCAACTCATTTTAGAGACAATAAACTCAGAAAAAGAAAAGCAAGAAATTATCTATTTGCGGTTAGATGCGAATGGGGGATTGAGTTGGGAGGAAGCGAATCAATGGTTATCGGTTTGTGAGGAAATCAAATCTGATATTCTCAAAATAGAATACCTAGAACAACCCTTATCGGTTCATCAGTTTGCTGAAATGTTGGCGTTAAATCAACAATATTCTACAACAATAGCGTTGGATGAATCTGTGGCGACTCTTCAACACATTCAAGACTGTTATCAACAATCTTGGCGAGGAATTTTCGTCGTTAAACCTGCTATTGTCGGTTCTCCCCAAAAACTCCGAAAATTTTGTCGTGAAAATAAAATTGATGCCGTATTTTCATCAGTCTTTGAAACCCCAGTGGGAAGACAAGCGGCTTTGAATTTAGCCTCTCAACTCTCTGATCCTAAACGAGCGGTGGGTTTTGGAATTGGACATTGGTTTCAGGAAAATGATCAAAGTTGGTGGTGTGAATTGAGTTCAACTTTCTGATAAAGTGAGAGACAGCAATATTCGAGAAAAAACGAGCGTGGTATCTTTTCAAGTTAAAAGCAGTTCATCAACTGATGTTAAAAATTATTTTAATTTGAGAACCGATGATTGGTTAATCGGATATAATTGTTCTGAGTTTAATAAAATCTATCAACATCGCTTTCAAGAACTGACCGAATTTATTAACGCTCAGGGAGTTCATCCCAAAATTATCCTCGCCGAACCCGAACCGACAGTTTTTTTAGCAACGTTTCTAGCCGCAGTTGTCACTAAATGTCCGATTTTTTTATGCAATCCCAACTGGGTAAAAGCGGAGTGGGAACAGGTTTTTAAAATCGTTCATCCCGATGTGATTTTCGGCAATTTAGAGGAGTTTAACCCCTCCTATATTCAGACAAATTCTGTTATTTCAACTCCTCACGCTTCCATTATGATTCCCACTGGGGGTTCATCGGGAAATATTCGATTTGTGATTCATACTTGGGAAACGTTAACGGCTTCTGTGCAAGGATTCCAACAGTATTTTAACATAAAACAGGTCAATTCTTTCTGCACTTTACCTTTATATCATGTTAGCGGATTAATGCAATTTATGCGCTCTTTCACAACAGGCGGAACGTTAGCAATTTTTCCGTTTAAAACGCTGGAAAGGGGGAAATTCCCAGAAATTAATCCTTCAGAATTTTTTATTTCTCTGGTTCCTACCCAACTCCAACGCCTTTTAAATCATTCTCAAACAACTCGCTGGTTATCGCAATTTCAGACGGTTTTGTTAGGGGGTGCGCCTGCTTGGTTAGAATTATTACAACAGGCGAGACGGCATCAAATTCGACTCGCTCCCACCTACGGAATGACGGAAACAGCCGCTCAAATTGCGACCCTCAAACCCGAGGATTTTTTAGCAGGAAATAACAGCTATGGTCAAGTTTTACCCCATGCTAAAATAACAGTATACAGTGAAAATAATCAAGAATTAGGTGTCAATTTACTGGGAATTTTAACAATAGACGCAAACTCTTTGGCTTTAGGATATTATGGTCAAAGTGACAAGGCAAAATCTGGGCTGAAAACTCTCAAATCTGATGATTTAGGTTATTTGGATGAACAGGGATATTTAACAATTGTCGGACGCAATAGCTATAAAATTATTACTGGGGGTGAAAATGTTTATCCGGCGGAAGTAGAAGCAGCAATTCGTTCAACAGGTTTGGTAGCGGATGTCGGCGTTATTGGTTTACCAGATAGTCATTGGGGACAGGTAGTAACAGCGATTTATGTTCCTAATATTCCCGATGTTTCTATCTCGAATTTGCAGATAGCATTACATGAAAAACTGAGCAAGTTTAAACAGCCTAAACATTGGGTAGCTGTCGATGTTTTACCTCGAAACCTTCAAGGAAAACTCAACTTTAAACAGTTAGAAAAACTTGCTGAAACGTTTCTCAATCGTTCAAGTGTTTAACTACCTTACAAATCAAAGTGGTACAATGGCAATACCGTTTGATAAAGATAAGCCGGAAAAAATGAATGCCAAAGATTATCCATTTGCACAAGAATTAATTACTGATACTCAAGGTCACATCCAGAAAGTTGTCATTAGCTTTTCGGACTATGA
The DNA here is from genome assembly GCF_034932365.1 of Limnoraphis robusta BA-68 BA1. Taxonomy (NCBI): domain Bacteria; kingdom Bacillati; phylum Cyanobacteriota; class Cyanophyceae; order Oscillatoriales; family Sirenicapillariaceae; genus Limnoraphis; species Limnoraphis robusta. Next base: position 77,520 of record NZ_JAYGHR010000009.1, read on the forward strand.
ACGTTTAATTGAAATGCTTGAAGATGAAGGACTCTATCGAGCTATGATGGAAGTTAAAGATGAAACGCCTTTAAATTTTGAGGAAGCATTAGCAGAACTAGAGCAGGAATGAAAACTGAATATCTTCCGACATTTATTAAGGAGCTGAAATCTTTGAAAAGCACACCCGTTTATACGACGATTAAAAATCTAACCTTTTCTGAGATTCCAGCCTGTCAAAACTTTGGGGATATCAACAATATTAAAAAATTAAAAGGAGAAGACAATGCCTATCGAATTCTGGTCGGTGATTATAGAATAGGCTTTTTTCTGAAAGGCGATACTATCACTTTCTGCCGAGTTCTTCATAGACGAGAATTTTATCGTTACTTTCCTTGAGTTTTCAACCCATAAAAATCATACTAAACGATTTTGATAATCGAGAAATTTGAGTTGTCGATACAGCATTTCAATATAAGGTAAATCAACACCTTTTTCTGTAGCCATCCGCCAAGGATTTCCGATAATGGCTTCTATTTCTAAAGGACGTTTGCTATCATAATCAAGTTTCATGCTAGTAAGATAAGGTGTCATTTTCTCCGTATGATTTAGCATTTTTTGGATAAATTCTTCGGGAATCATGCAATCATATCCTTGTGCGCCCTTGACGACTTCCCGCATGATTTCTTCGACTAAAATTCGACTATCTGGAGCGTTCATTAACTCGTCTGTTTTGGCATTGAGAACCACAGACAGTCCATTATAGGGAATATTCCAAACTAACTTTTTCCATCGAGCTAATAGTAAATTTTCACTTAACTCTACAGGAATTCCGGCATTATTAAAGTCTTCGGCAATTTGTTTAATTCGGGTCGTAATTCCCCCAGGTTGATAATTTTCATTATATTCTCCCATCGTAATCATACCATAGTCTAAGTGACGAATATGACCTTTTCCGACTTTATTAGAACAGATAAAACACAATCCCCCAATCACTCGTTTAGCGTTAACAATTTCCGCAACTAGCGGTTCAATGCCTAATCCATTTTGTAAGATTAAAACTACACCGTCTTCTTTAACCAAAGGCGGCAAAATCTGGGGTAATAAATGATTTTGTGTGGTTTTTAACGCGACAATCACGACATCGCAAGCAGGCATTTTGTGAGAGTTATCATAAGCTTGAACCGGAAACAAGGTAAAACTTCCTGTTGGAGATTCTATCGATAAACCCTGACGACAAACCTGTTGATAATCACTATGCAACAGAAAATGCACATCTATTCCCAACTGTTGGAGTTTTGCACCATAAAATCCGCCGATTGCTCCTGTTCCTAAAATAGCATAGCTACGAGTTGACATTGTTCTAAACTCAAATATTCAAATAGTTTCTACAACAGTTGACACCAAAAACTTAACCAGTTGTCCTTAATTTTTTTAGGATAATCTGGATCTGTCCGATTTTGATTGATATCGTAACAAATATATTCATCATCTCGAAAGAAATAAGCTTTCCCATTTTTCCAGACGGCGGCGGCATCAATACGACGAGTAAACTGTTTCGGCCATCCCTGCCATTGACTCTCTGAAATCTTTTTAGGATAACCTAATTCAGTAACTTCTCGATAGAGATCATAGCAAATATATTCATCTCCTTTGAAAAAATAAGCTTTACCATCATTCCATAACACTGCTGTATCAATACCACTATAAAAATGCTTCGGCCATCCCGCCCAAAGTCCGCTATTTAGTTTGAGAGGATAACCCGCTTCAACTTGATCTTTATACAAATCATAGCAAATATATTCATCTCCTTTAAAAAAGTAAGCTTTGCCATTATGCCAAACTAACCCAGCATCAATTCCTTGAGTAAAACTCGGCGGAAAACTTGCCCATCTTCCCCGGTCTATTTTCTGGGGATAACCGTAATCAATACAGTTCCAATTTAGATCATAACTCAGATATTCATTGTCTTTAAAGAAGTAAGCTTTGCCATTATTCCAAACGACAACCGCATCAACATTATTTAAGATTCGCTCTATGGTTTCGACATTTAACCAATGCAGAATTTCATCAGGAAGTTGCTTTCTTTTGCGGCTACTGGGGTGAATACAAGCGTGCTTTGTAGTGACTTTTGCTATCCATTTATCTGAATCTAATAAAACAATTTTATAGTTAATTTCAAAGGTGTTTTCTGTAATTTGTTGTGGCATTAAATGAATAATAAGCCGATCACCACAAAATATCGGTTGAAAAAAGTCAACACTCGCATGAACAATCGGAATGGCAAAATCTGGGTTACAAAAAAACGTTTTTAGATGAATTTTAGCGGCTGCTAAGGAGGTTTCATAGGCTTCGTGACAAATGGTTAAAACATTAGCAAAGTAGACAACTCCGGCAGCATCCGTATCTTGAAAGCGAACGGTTCGGATGTAAGCCATAACCCTTTAAAATCTCAACATAAAGAAGGTAGAATGTAGTCGGACAAGCTTATCAAACTCGATTTAGATGACTTTGATAACAGCGCATTTAAACCCACAGTTCGCAACTTAAACAGTTCAAATTGTGAATTCTGCTTTTGTCTAAAAATTATTTTAATAAATCCCTGGTTAATCCAGGGACAAACAAGTTGATTTTCGACACCCAAACTGAGCAAAATTACCCCTTATTTTTGATCAGCATGACATCAATAATCTTAGTTGCCATTTCTTCTTCAATTCCTAGAGCATTATAAAGAGCATTTAACAACTCTTCTTCCTCATCTGCGAGATCCCCATCGGAAAGGATGATATCAGTCGCGACTGCAAAAGCTGTATCTTTGAGATTACCAGGCAATTTAGCGATCGCAGACTGCATGACGACTTCATACCCTTTTTCTTGAATTTGATCCAATAAGCGTTGAATCATTTCCGTCTTCTTTTGGGCGGTGTAGTCGGTAAAAAGATCCATCCGCGCCAAGGTACTTCTGATGATTTGTGATTCACTATCAGTGATCATACCATCAGCAGCCACAGCAGTTAATGCGATCGCAGCAAAGGCTTCTGCCGGAGTAAGTTCGATAGTATTGGTCATGCTAGGAGACATAGTTCTAGACCTACTTACTACTATTTTAAAGTTTAGAGTATCTCCTCACGATAATGGATATTGAGCGAAGATGGGGATTTTTTCCAATAGAGTTAAGAAACGAAGTTGTAAAAGCTGGTAACAGGTCACTGTTCACTGGTTACTGGTTACTGGTAACAGGTCACTGTTCACTGGTCACTGTTCACTGGTTACTGTTCCCTGAAAATAGGGCAAGTTCTGCGGTGAGGAAGTCGATAAACTGACGAGCGCTGCGTCCTGAACGGCCATTGTGACGGGTTGCCCACTGGAGGGCGCGAAATTCTAATTCCTCGGGGTTGAGGCTAATATCGGCTAAAGCAGCGAGATGATGTACCATTTTCAGGTAGGTTTGTTGATCGGGCGGTTCAAAGGTTAAGGTTAGACCAAAGCGATCGCTAAAAGATAGCTTTTCCTGTACGGTATCCCAAGCCTGAACCTCATCAACCTCTCGCGGTTGGGGGCGATCTGCAAAATATTCTCGCACTAAATGACGACGATTGGAAGTGGCATAAACCACTACATTTTGAGGACGAGCGGTAATATTTCCTTCAAGTACAACTTTCAAGGCTTTAAAGGTATCATCATCTTCCTCAAAGGAGAGATCATCAACAAAAATAATGAATTTGTGGGGAGTTCCGCGCAACTGTTCGATCACGAGGGGTAAATCTTTCAGTTCCGACTTTGCCACTTCAATTAACCGTAAACCGCGATCGCTATATTGATGTAATAAAGCCTTAACTAAAGACGATTTTCCCGAACCCCGACTTCCATATAATAGCACATTTTGCGCTGCATATCCCGCCAACAAAAATTCAGTATTTTGTAATAAAATCTGCCGTTGAGAGTCATAACTGACTAATTGGCTGAGATGAACCGGATCAGGATGAGAAATACTGATTAATTCTCCATTCTGCCAACGAAAAGCCTGAGAAGTGGCAAATAAGCCCACGCCAAACTGTCGATAATGATCGGCTAATTCTTCTAAAGCATCGGCCCAATTTTCCTGTTTTTCCAGTAGAGTTTTCAGAGGCAATTCTGCAATATTTTCGACTCCCTCGGGTGAGGCTTGCCAAACCACAGGCGGTTCAGATGAGGGAATTAACTGTTGTATCCATTGACTCAGTTGTTCACCACTGCATTGATAGAGGGTTTGTAAGCGTTGTAAATCTGACTTGGCGGCGGCAATTAAAGACGAAGATAACTGCTTAAAATCCTTTTGTTGAGCTTGTTGACTAAAGGGATTATCCGCCCTAATAATTTGAACAATCAGATAATCTTGCCAACATTGCTGATCGAGCGCTTGCTCTTTAAACAAAATTCCATAAGCTTTAAGACAATCTAAAGGATTGCTATCGTTTTCTAAGGCTTCTAGTAAATTCAAAAATGCTTGCCCCATCGCCTCAGTAAACACCGATTGATAAAGGAGCAAACTAGCAGCCTGACGTTGAAGAAAACGCACTTGAGCGATCAGTTGAGGATTGAGAGAAGACATTAGAGTAAATCAAAAGTTGAAAAGGAAAAAAGCCGTTTGAGTATTTCCAGGGTTGATGCCCCTGTATTGTATCGGATAGGAGAGCCGCATCTCATTCTAAAATTTTGATAAGTTTTATGTCAGTTTGATGTCAAGTTTTGATAAATTCTGAAAGAATACAGATTGTTCGACAACATCGGTTGTATAACTGGAGTTCGAGATTGCAAGTGGGAGAGAGTGACAGATGAATATTGGCATTGTGGCAGCGATCGCCTATGGATTATTAGCTGTAGTCGGTGGCGTATTGGGATATACCCAGGGAAATAGTAAAATTTCGCTGATTTCCGGTGGAATTTGTGGGGCTTTGTTGATAACTGGGGGAGTCATGCAGTGGCAAGGTATCCCTTGGGGATTAATTTTAGCAACGGCGGTTTCTATTTTATTGGTGATTGTGTTTATAATCCGTCTGATTAAAACTCGCAAGTTAATGCCCGCCGTATTAATGATTATTGCAGGTTTAGCCGCAGCAGTTGCTATGATTTATCAACTACAATTTTCGATTTCCGCTTGATGCCCGTGTAGCCAAACTGTGGTATACCAAAAGAGGGGAAACATTCTATGGTGAAAAACCGGAGAAACGGCTATGACCGAGTTAGTGAAAGCGGTAAAAACAGGAGATCTGGCTCAAGTTCTGGCTGCATTAAAAACGGATACAGAGATTAATATCCCAGACGAAGAAGGGACAACACCGTTAATTTTCGCCGCCGGAACCGGGTTTCCAGAGATTGTCGCTGCACTACTCAATGCAGGTGCCGAAGTGAACGGTTGTGATCCCGATGGTTGGACAGCCTTGATGGAAGCCTCCGCCGCCGGACATCCCCAAGTTGTTCAACAGTTACTTGATGCGGGGGCTGAAATTAATGCCACAACGGACTTTGGCTTAACGGCTTTGATGAGTGCTGCGGCTAAAGGTCATCGGGAAGTTCTACAGCTTTTACTGAATAATAATGCTGATTTAACGCTTAAAGACAATAATACCTGGACAGCTTTAATTTGGGCATCCTCAGAAGGACATTTAGAAATTGTAGATTTAATCAAACAAGTTCGCGATCGCAGTTAGAAATCCAAATTGATTGAAAAGGATCACCAGTCCTCTATCTTAAGATAGAAATTAGCTGAAACAAAGTTGAGATTATCTCTTGGGGATGACTCAGTGAGACTCATCTTTTGGCAAAATAGAAGCATAACTTGGATTGAGTTAAATTTGGGGAATCATTAACGATGTCTGAATCTGATAAAATCAACGAATCTGAAAACGTCAAACAGAAAATTACAAGCAATTTACAAAAAGCGAAAACAGAAGGTCAACTGCGCTCAGAAAGAATCCGAGAAATTGTCCAAGAAGCCATTTCTCAAAGCACATCAGAAGTGAAAGCAGGTTCGAGTGAAATTCGCTCTGTTGTTAAAGATGCCATTTCTGCGGTTGTTGAAAGTTTGAGTGATAAAGGCGGAGAAGTCAAAGAAGAAGTAACCGCTTCGATAGAAGGTGCGATTGAAGCGATTAGTCGCACCCGACGTCAAGCTATTTCTAAGACGCAAGCAGAAGTTAAACAACTTCAACAAAAAATCGACAGCCAAGAACAGGAATTACAAGCCGAAATTGATACAGCGTTAGGGGATATTGCGGACTCAAGTCAAGATAAATCGGAGCAAGTCAAAGCCTCGATTAATTCAGCCGTTGAAACCGTGAAAAATAGCGAAGAAGTTGCCTTGATGAAAAAGCGATATGCTCAACTCCAAGCACAACTAGCAATCGTTCAAGCGAATTTATCGGCTCGTTACGGGGAGCAGTACGAGCAAGTCAAGGACTATCTAGATGAAGCCAAAACTTGGTACGAAAAAGCTAAAGAAGAGCCAGAAATCGTCACTGAAAAAGTTTCACAAACCCGTAATACTTTTGAGCATAAACTCGGTGAAGCGGGAAGCGCGATCGCTCAAAAAGAACAGAAAATTAAACTCCGTCTGCGAGAGTTATGGGATTCTCTATCTGAGTCTTTTAACCGCAGCAAGCCTGTAGATAGTCCGAAAGCCTTAGAAGGAGAAAATCCTAAACTTTTAGAGGGAAAAGATAAATCCGTCTAATTGACATAAAAATGACCCGGTTTTTCTCAAACAACCGGGTTAAACAAACTCTAAAATTAGTATACTCTTTCGTCTACTCTCTCAGCCTCTTCTCTCGCGACTACATCTGTTCTTTCAGCGTGTTTTGTAATCACCCAAACCGCATGAATTGAACCGGGAAGCCAACCCAGAATAGTGAGCAGAATATTGATGATCAATGCCGAACTCGGGCCAACGGTTAGAAAAACGCCCAGAGGAGGAATTACAATAGCCAAAAGAATTCTTAAAATTCCCATCTTCTTTAAAATCCTATACTTTAATGTCTACTTTTATTGTCTCTAATTTTCCAGATTTATATCTCTATCTTTAGCTATATTTTGGTTTTTGTGACAGAATATTAACGCCAGAAAATCTATCGAAGTGAGGAAGTCATCCCCCAGTTATTAAAATTACTATAGAGGATAGTAATGAATATTTTTGAAAAATTTGAAAGGGAGAGCGAAATAATTATGATGGCTTTGAGATCACTTTTACCTCTACTGGCAACTGCTTTGAGTTTGCTGGTTGTCGATATTATTTTTCCTGGTGTTAACTTAGCAACGTTTCCGGCTGCTTTAATTGCGGCGGCTTCTATTGGAGTGGTAAACTGGGCTGTTAGACCCGTTGTACAAGTTTTATCCCTACCCATCAATATTGTCACTTTGGGAAGCTTTTCATTAATTGTAAACGGACTGTGTTTCTGGCTGGCTTCCGTTGCAGTTCCGGGTTTCCAAGTGAATGGTCTTCTGTCTTTTATTTTAGGGCCAGTGATTTTGTCTTTTGTGAATACCCTGTTAACGAACTACTTTGTAGAAAGATATCCAGAAGCCAACCTGGAATAATTTTCTGATCAAATTGAGATCCGGTTTCACTGAAAATTTCCGACGGTATAAACTCGCTTTCTGTTAACACTTAAGTAGCAGAAAAAAGTTTGAAATGGATAGATGTTATGCCTGGGTTTGTCCAACCGTCGGATTTATCGAAAAATAATTATCATTATCTATTTATAAAAATCCCTCAGACAAATCAGTTAAACGTTAGAGAAGAATGCTCAAGTTATCCTCTGACTCACTTCTCTATTCCCTTGGCTGAGAGTGCCATTACAGAAAAGCTTTAAGTTCGATCTCTATCTGTGGATAGATAAACTCTGCCGATGAAGATGATATGCTTAGGTTGCAAGCTAAATAAGATACCCTAGCTAAGAGTTGCCGTCCCAATTGTTGAAGGGTATTATATAAATACCCATGTATTTTAGCTCAATTTCCGACCTAAAAGACTTGGCTAGATAAGGGAAAGGATAGTAGCAGTTCGCCCGAACATAAGTCATTCTTTACGTTCTCTCGAATTCTTGCTATCCTACCCTTATCTATTTAAAAATATTTGTTAAAAGTCAATAGAGTATCGTCCTTTTTCTACTGAACTTCCATAAGTTCAGTCTTTTTACTATTCCAGACGATAGAGAAGCAAAAATAAACAGATCAGCAAAGTTCCCACTCCAGACAGACGATCTTTGCTGGAAAATCAGAGATACTATTTCCATCTTGATAAGATTTGCTCACTATCAGACCAGCAATCTTATACTTTTGCTTTTACACCTACTTATTCAGTCAGAAAACAAAATGAATCTAGGAGAACTCACTACATTAAAGCTCATTTCTCACCTGAGTTGGTTGGCTCAAGTCATCGTCGAACCGGAACCCGAAGCGGTAGAAGATGCTGCAATGGTCTTTAGTGGGCCGCAATTTTTTACCGCTTTAATTACTGGAGTAATATTAGCATTTGCTTTCCAAATGTTACTGACTAATCTAGGCGTGGCGACAGGTATTTCTTTACTCGGAAACTCATCATCACATGATCAGGATCATTCACATTCTAAATCGAGTGGTATAAACCTTCGCAAAATAGGCTTTGCTTTAGGATTAGGCACCCTAGTTAGTGTCACGATATCCCTATTTTTTGCCTGTTTATTCGCCGTCAAACTCAGTTTATTTGTCTCTGGTACTTCTGGGGCAATAGTCGGATTAGTCATTTGGGGCGCTTATTTCTCGCTGTTAGTCTGGGTGAGTTCAACAACAGTTGGATCACTGATCGGATCAGTCGTTAATACAGCAACTTCTGGGTTTCAAGCCTTATTTGGAACCGCCGTCGCCGCCTTTGGATCGAAAGCCGCATCCCAACAAGTCGTCGCCACTGCCGAAGCTGCGGCTAGCGCTGTCCGTCGCGAATTAACCGATGGACTTGATCCGGTTTTCGTGCGGGAAAAAGTTGAAGATTACCTTCAGGGGTTACGTCCTCCCCAACTCGATCTGCAAAATATTCGCTCCGACTTTGAAGATCTTCTGCGTGATCCACAATTGCAAAACGCTTTAGCAAGCGGTGATTTACCAAATGTTAACCGTCAAACTTTTGTTGATCTTGTCAGTAGTCGCACCGACTTATCTCAACAAGAAGTTGATCGTCTGGCGAGACAATTAGAAGCCGCTTGGAACAAAACAACGTCTCAAGTCCCAGGTCAAAATAACTTCTCCAAATTCGTTGATTATCTCAAATCTGCGCCTCGAAAATCATTGCTGGGTGAGGATTTATCTAATCAGTTAGACGCAGTTCTTGGAGAAATACAGAAACACAGCCCTACTGACAGTTCTAATCCCCTAAGTCAAGGCTTGATGATGGGATTTAACAGTTTGGTCAGCTTAGTAATCGGACGAACAGATTTATCCGATCTCGACGCTGAAAAAGTTGTCGGACAACTGAAACAACTCAGAGGGTATTTAGGCGAACAGAAAGATAAAGTTGCTGATCAATTGAGTGGCGATCATCACCCTTACAGCCCGTTACGAGCCGATATTGAAAACTATCTCTCTAACGCTCATCTATGGCAACTGAAATCTGCTAACTTAGAACGAGAGTTTAGCGAACTGCTTTATGATTCTGAAGCCGATCCGAGTCTGGTGATCGAAGAATTAGAACAAATTAATCGCACCGACTTTGTAGATAGTCTGCAACAAAAAGGACTTTTAACTCAAGGGGAAATTGAGCATATTTCTCATAGTTTGAATGCCATTCGTTTGCAGGTGTTAAATACGGCTTACGCGGCGAAAGAACGGGAAGAAGCACTCACCTTGTTAACCGAAGTCGAACGCTATTTACTCTCAGCACCCCGAGAAGAATTAACCCCAGAGAAAATTGCACTCAATTTTCGACCGATTCTTAAAGATCCCGATACCGATTATCAGCATCTCAGTAACCGTTTAGCTCAATTAGATCGCTTAACTTTTGAACGGATTTTATTACATCGTCCCGAGTTAACACCTGTACAAATTGCAGAGATTATAACGGAGTTAGAAATCAATCGTGATCAGGTGATCAAAGAAGCTCACGAACTGAATATAGCCGCTCAAGCGAGAGCCGAAAAACAATGGCTCAAACTTCAGTCCTATTTGCGAGATACAGGTAAATCTGAACTTAATCCCCAAGCAATACAACAGGAATTAAAACTGTTACTTGATGATCCGCAAGCGGGAATGTCGGCTTTACGAGCGCGAGTTTCTCGATTTGATCGCGATACTTTGGTACAGTTGCTCAGTCAACGGAAGGATTTGAGTCAAGAACAAGTCGATAAAATTTTAGATCGAACCGAACGCATTTGGACTCGTATTCGTTACCAACCTCAGCAACTCGCCGATCAAGCTCAACAACAGTATGAACAAGCAAAATCAGCGATCGCAGACTATCTTTATCGTACAGGTAAACCGGAACTAAACCCCGATGGAATTCAACAAGATCTGACTCTATTACTTCAAGATCCATCCGTGGGAAGTAGAGCCATTAAAAGACGTTTGGCGGAGATGGATCGCGATACTTTAGTACAGTTATTATCACAGCGAGATGACTTGAGTGAACAACAAGTGAATCAAGTGATTGACGAAGTACAAAATACCCTGAAAGCGATTGCAAAATCACCCCGTCGTTTGGCTCGTCGCACTCAGCAAAAAGTACATGATTTTCAAACGGTGATCGCTGATTATTTGCGATCTACGGAGAAATCAGAACTGAATCCTGATGGCATTCAACGGGATCTTAAATTATTGCTGAATGATCCGCGTTTAGGAATGGCAAGCTTGCAGGATCGCTTGTCACAATTTGACCGTTCAACTTTAGTGGCGTTATTGTCTCAGCGAGAAGATATTTCTGAACAAGAGGTGAATAAGATTGTTGATAATATTTTCAGCGTGCGTGATCGCTTCTTAGATCAGTTACATACGATTAATGTTCAAGTTCAATTAGTGCTGGATCGCATCTTTGCGAAAATTCGTGCTTATCTCAATAGTTTAGATCGACCCGAACTGAACTATGAGGGAATTCGCAATGATTTACGCAGCTTATTTGATGATCCGCAAGCGGGTTTTGAGGCGTTGCGGGAGCGTTTGTCTCAGTTTGATCGCGATACTTTAGTAGCATTGATGAGTTCTCGCAAAGATATTTCTGAAGCAGATGCTAATCGAATTATTGATCAGATTGAAATGACTCGGAACCGTGTTTTACAAAAGGTAGAACGCCTACAACAACAAACGGAATTACAAATAGAACGGGTTAAGCATCAAACTCAAAAACAACTTGAAGAAACTCAACAAGCCGCCGCCGCCGCCGCTTGGTGGTTGTTTCTGACAGCATTAGTTTCGGCTTTAGCTTCTGCTGGTGCCGGAGCATTAGGTGTAACGGTGTAAGAATATTCTGTTGATTCTGTTTTAATTTTCCCCTGTTTTCAGGGGATTTTTTTTGCTCATTTTCTGCCCAGGTCAGATCAAATCTATTTTTTACAGTCATTTTTGCGATCAATAAAATCATCAAACTCGTAAAAAGATAGAGAAAAATTTACAACTCCAGATAGATAAAATTAACTGCTAAAACAATCATAATAGATCAATAAGAATAAATCTTTTAAGAAAAAAGGTTAAATTATGGTGACTCACAACATAGACTTAAACCCCTTAAAAAAAACGCTGGGATTAACAGCATTAGGAGCATTAGCAACCAGTTTGATTTTGCCAACCGCAAGCGTTAATGCTCAAACCTCTACAGTCCCCGGAAGTAACTGTCGGGAAGCAAAAACCTCTAATATCATTATTAGAGATGAACCCGGAGGAAATGAAATCGGTCGGTTACAAGAAGGAGAAAATGTCTACATTGCCAATGAAGGGAGAGACGGTTGGGTACCGATAGAAAACCCTGGTAGTGGTTATGTGAATGCACAAAATCTCCGCTATTGTACCGGAGAAAATACCACATCTCAAGTTCCTGATGGAGAGGCTTTATTCACTCCTCCCGTGAATGGTTGTCGTAAAGTTAACGCCTCACTGGTAACGCTCAGAGATCGACCTCAAGGGAAAATTATCAGCACATTAGAAGAAGATGAAAGAGTCTATATCCAAGATGAAGGTGAGAATGGTTGGGTGCAAGTTCAATATCCCGTTGAAGGGTATGTAACCTCAGCAAACTTGGCTTATTGTGATACAGTTGGCCCCACTTTTTCTAGCAGTAGTTGTCGTCAAGTTGATGTGAATACGCGGTTAAATGTGCGATCGCAACCGGGAGGAGAAATTATCGGAACTTTAGAAGACGGACAAGACATTTCTATCAGAAATAGAGGTGGAAATGGTTGGGTTCCGGTTTTCGCTCCTATCGAGGGATATGTCGCAGCTAACTTTCTTGAATATTGTCCGTAGGACTTAATTAACGGAATCATTGTTTGAACAGAAATCCAGGAGAATAAACATGAAAATTCAACCCGAAATTTCCTATCATAATATAGATAAAAATCAAGCCATTGATTCTTTAGTTCGAGAAAAAATTGGCAAACTTGAGCAATTCTGCAACTATATGAATAGCTGTCGAGTTGTGATCGAGAAAAACCACGAACACCCAAAAGCAGGTTCCCCCTATCGGGTGCGGCTCGATATTACAGTTCCTCCGGGTCACGAATTAGCAGTAGATCGCAGTCCCGATCAAGGTATTCAATACGAACCGTTAGAAAGCGTTATTCGAGACGCTTTTGAGGCGGCACGTCGTCAACTGGTGGAGTTAGTTGAACGTCAACGCCAATGGGATAGAAACTCTCCCTCACAACAACAAATGGTTGCGATTGTTACCCAAATTTTCCCCGAGGAAGGATATGGTTTCTTACGAACTGTTGATGAAGATCGCGAGATTTATTTCCATAAAAATAGTGTTTTACACAATGATTTTGAGCGGTTAACAGTCGGAACAGGGGTGAGATATGTCGAAGAAGAAGGTGAAAAAGGGCCGCAAGCAACAACCGTGCAAATTGTGAATAAACCCGGAGTTCGTACCGATAAAGCTTCGGAAACTGAAGTTGAAATACCCTTGGGATGGAACTCCTAAAACGGGTTTCATTTTCCCGAATCAAAGAACCCGAATCAAAGAAATAGTGAATTGGAGATTTATTAAAGAATGAGTATTTTATCAACCAGCGAAATTAAAGAGTTAATGGAATATCGGGATGAAAATTGCATTACAATTTTTATGCCGACTCATGCCGCCGGATCAGAAATTCGTCAAGATCCAATTCGGTTTAAGAATGTTCTCAGTTTGGCTGAGGAAAAATTAGTAGAAGCGGGTTGGCGAGATACCGATGCTCAACGACTTTTAGAACAGGCTCATCAACTGGATCAAGGGGAGTTTTGGCGACATCAAGACGAAGGACTCGCTTTATTTATTTCTCCAAATGAGTTCCGTTATTACCGTGTTCCGCTCAATTTTGATGAAGAAGTGATCATCAGTAATCGCTTTCATATTAAACCGTTAATGCCTTTATTAATGAATGACGGGCGGTTTTATGTGTTAGCTTTGAGTCAAAATCAGGTGCGTTTATTTCAGGCAAGTCATTATAATATTGATGAAGTTTCTCTTGAAGGAATCCCTTTGAGTTTATCAGAAGCGTTGAAATATGATGAGACAGAACAACAGCTTCAACTTCACTCAGGAAGCCCTGCACTCCCCCAAGGTAAATCTCAAACTTATCACGGTCAAGGTGTAGGAGTAGATGATAATAAAGATCAAATTCGCCGTTTTTTACAAAAGGTTGATCGGGGTTTACATGACATTCTTGAAGATCAACAAGCTCCGATGATCTTGGCTGGGGTAGATTATGTGATCAGTATCTATCGAGACATTACGATTTATCCGCTTGTTTTGTCAGAAGGAATTCCAGGAAATCCCGACAATGCTAATCCCAAGGAATTACACAAACAGGCTTGGGAAATTGTTCTACCTTATTTCCAAGAGTCTCAAGAAAAAGCCGCAACTAAGTATCAAGAATTGATGGCAAACAACCCAGAAAAAGCGTCTCGCGATCTCAAGGAAATTATTACAGCAGCTTATGATAAACGGATTGAATCTCTGTTTGTTGCTATCGATGAGGAACAATGGGGTAAGTTTAATCCCGAAACCCATGAAATCACTTTGCAACCAGAAGATCAACCGGAAAATGAGGATCTGTTAGATTTTGCCACAATTCATACTTTCCTCAATGGCGGTGCAGTTTATACAGATGTTCCTGAAAATCTTCCCGATCGCGCTTTAATTGCTGCAACATTCCGCTACTAAAAATGAATAAGAATTAAGAGTGAAGAAGGGGATTAATCCTTTTCTTCTTTGTTTGTTTGTCTCCGGTTTTGGAGTCGCAAAGGGGAAAGGGTGAAGATGCAGACATTTTGGCTATCTGAGAAAAATAGCCAGAATTATGCTAATATTAAATATTAACCCAAAACACTGAATAGAGAAAGAGCAAATAGATGGGAATGTTGGATGCGCTCATCTCAATTGACTAAGATTCAAATTGACTGTTGATGGAGAACAACTTAAGATAACAGAATCCTGGAGGAATAGAGGAGTATGATCGGATGCGATCGCGTCATCACTAATTCAGTCCAACGTCTCGGACTCCAGTTCTGTTGATTCAAAAATAGAGTTCAAATCAATTTTTTTCTTTTTTTTAACCACACACAAACTTAAGGAAATCAAAACGATGAAGTTTCAAGTGGGATGTCAATTAAAATACGATCTGGCAACGCCTTGCACGTTTATTTTTAATATCAGTGCTTTTAATAATGGTTCACAACAGGTTTTTGAAGAACATCTTCAGATCGAACCGGCGGTCAATTCCGAAGAATATGTGTCATCACCTCTGAAAAATCGATTGTTACGTCTGACCGCACCCCAGGGAAAATTGGAAGTCAATTATCAAGCCACAGTTGCACTTTATTTAGAAGAAGACAATCCCAATACAATTCCCGAAATTCCACCAGATAAGCTGCCTTTAAGAGTCTTAAATTATGTCTATCCTTCGAGATATTGTGAGTCAGACCGATTAATCAATTTAGCCAACAAGGAATTCGGTCATCTCTTGCCGGATTATTCCCGAGTCACGGCAATTTGTAATTGGATTTATGATAACATCACTTACTTATCCGGTAGTACAGATTCTCAGACTTCTGCTTATGAAATTGTCACGCAACGGACTGGAGTCTGCCGAGATTTTGCTCATTTGGGAATTGCATTTTGTCGGGCTTTAAACATCCCCGCTCGCTTTGTCAGTGGCTATGCTTATAGTTTAGAACCGCCAGATTTTCATGCGGCTTTTGAAGCCTATTTAGGCTCTCGCTGGTATTTGTTTGATGCGACTCGTTTGATACCCCGGAAAGGGTTTGTGCGAATTGGTACAGGACGAGATGCGGCGGATGTGTCATTTGCGATGATTTTTGGGTCGGCTCAACTTGACTCGATGAAAGTATCAGTAGATTGCTTGAGCGAAGAAATTCCGCAAACCACAGTGGGGGCGATCACCAGTTTGTGACATACTCCCCATTTCTAAAGAAAGGGGATTCTCCAAACACGAGCGGATTTGGATTACTGGTTCGGTAAACCCGTTTGGGATGCTTGTTGTTACCTCTTGACGATGTGACAGTTTTCTAAGTGACATAGTAGGAGGTTGAGGGACAAGTGTTCTTCAAACGGGTAAATCTACGGTTGTCTATATAAAGATTTGTTGATTATTGGGGAAATATCCTGAGATCCGAGTGTCAATTCTGAAACATACCCAGTAATTGCTTCTTGACTGCGGATGTCGAAGTTAAATTGCGAATAAGCCAGGGAGCTGGTCATCGGAATCTCAAACAACTGCATCTGATCTTGTTTGACGAACGTATAAACTAACAACGAGCCTGAGAAACCAGATTAACCCCATTTACCCAAAACAACCCATGACCTTTCAAGATATTATCCAATCTCTTATCGCTCAAGTCAATTCTGCCACTTCACCCAATCTGTTGCAAACTTCAGGAGGAGCAACAAATGAGGTGATTTTCGAGTCTGATATTGATGGCACTCATTATTATCTGGTACGCTGTCAACCCAAGTCAAATCCAGGGGTACAACTGAGTCAACGGGAACAAGAAATCGCTAAATTAGTTGCCGAAGGTTTACCCAATAAATGTATCGCTAAAGAACTGGGTATTAGTCAATGGACGGTTTCAACTTATCTACGTCGAATTTTTAGTAAATTAGGGGTAACAACCCGAGCCGCAATGACGGCTAAACTCTTAGGAGATGACTTATTAGCCAGTTAAGCCCCCATCTAAAAAGCCGTCCATCTTGTTACTCAAAAAAGCGACCGATAGGAACGCCAACAATCTGCTATTAATGTAAAGATTGCGTTATGGATATTCAGTGCAGCGCCGGAAGATATCCAACAACAATGGCCTAAATTTCGGATTCCTGTGTATCATCGAACAATCAGCGACTGGTTAAATTTACTGATTGATGTTGGTTTTGTTCTCGAAAAATTTGTTGAACCGAAAGCCAATGATGAAATTACCAGTCAATATCCACAGATCAAAGATGCACAGGTTGTCGCTTACTTTTTCCAGGTTCGGTGTCGTAAGCCGAGCTGAATTTCAATAATAAAAACCCGATTTCTGATGACGAATCAAAACTTTAAGTCTTGAAGTTTCGTTGAGAAACCGGGTTGATTGGTAACTTCTGTTAGAATTAATCAAAAGAAATATATTCGGAGCGTACCCATCCCGTTAAACCATCAACCGAAGAAACATAATACCAGTTTTTTCCATCATTACTTTCACCTTTTTCGATCACTTCAACAGGCTCTCCATCTTGAAGGGAACCCAGGTAGGAAGCCAAGCTGGGAGTTGTGCGGAGGCCTACCGGACGCCCCCCTGTGCTGATGCGAGCGCCAACAGAGGGATTACCCGCCACAACCATTGTATTGTATTGTCTATTGCTGTTGACTTCTAAACAAGAAAACGGTAAATTGACGGTTCCCCAACCTTGTCCTGAAGCGGAAAAATCAGCAAAAACTTCTGCATAGGGTTGACCGTCCGTAAAGTTTCCATAGCGGCGGACTTTGTAGTAGCCTTGTTCTAAGGTTCCTACCCCTTCTCCAGAATTATTGTAGGTCAAACATTGAGCGTTTTTCAGATAAATATAGTCGGGGTTGCTGTAGAAAACTCTAGTGGCACCAACAGCAGAGGGCGTTAAGGTGCTGAATGCAGACAAACCTGTAATTGCGGTGCTAGCAAAAACAGTAGCTACTTTTCCTAATAATTGTCTCATTTTAGTTCTCCTTTGGTGGTGAAAAGGTGTGGACAGTTGAAAACTTGAGATGAGCAAAGCCGATCTATTTTTTAGGGATTAACTCATTGAAGATAGAGTCATCGGCAACAGGTGAGCAGTCATCAAACTTCGTAAACGTCTCGCAAGATGCTTAATTTGTTACGAATCATAAAAGTGTAGGTTTCCAAAGCTTCTAACTCTTCTTGAGTGATCATTAGATTTTGATCTTGTAACCATTTGAGTTGAGCTTGACGCATTTTGGTTTGGGGTTTTAATTTGGGTAGATCCTGGTTTTGATACTCCCTGATCCGTTGTTCAGTCGCCGGAATTAATGTGGTACTGTCCATAATATTTAGGGGTAAAGAGTTCAAATCATACGTGAAGTTTTCGGACTTTTAGAAGCAGCAGGAACAAGTTTTTTTAACTTAATCCACTCTCGAGACACGGAGGAAAATTTGCGATCGCTAATATCACGATAAATTGACAGAAGACAATCTTTTCCTTTGAGTTGCAAAATTTCTGCTGAGAGTAACGCTGTTTTCACCTCGCCTAATTGGGTACGATACTTAAACTTATAGTTGGAAAGGCTACGTTGAGATTGAAGTTGATTGATCAGGGTTTCGCGTTCTTCGGGGTTCACCCAAATCTTTAATTCTGTTGCCGTTTTTCCAATGATTTCATCATAGTAATAACCTGTTGAACAACAAAAACATTGATTCACTTCTAGATATCTTCCCTCCTGTAAAGTGCTGATGGTAATCGGGTAGGGATTTAAGTGAAAGGCTTTAGAAAATTTATCTTCCGATAATCGGAGTGCAGATTCTAACCAGCTTTGACAACGAATTTCATCTTGACATTGCCGATTTTTCTCGTATAAAATTTGATTTTCTTGCTCAAGTCGAGAAACTAAACTGCGTTGTTTAATGTGAACATTAATGCGGGCGATCGCTTCTTCGTATTGTAGGGGTTTAGTAATATAATCTGCTGCTCCGAGGCTAAATCCTTTCAGTTTATCCACTGTATCAGTCAAGGCGGTCATTAAAATGACTGGTATAGATTTTGTCGCCTTTGAGGCTTTAATCTGACGACAAGTTTCAAATCCATCTATCCCCGGCATCATTACATCTAATAATATCAAATCGGGTGTAATTTTTTCCAGTCGCTTCAAACAACTTTCACCATCTTTGGCAATTAAAATTTTATAGCCATAGTTTCTCAAGAAATCTGACAAAACCTTAATATTGGTCGGATTATCATCCACAATTAAAATCAGTTCTTGAGTGATAGATTCCATTGGCTGTCTCCCCATTTTAGTGATACTTCATGCCAGTATTCGGCGACTTTAATATAACTTTTGATTTTCCCAAGTGATACGGTAAGAGCGATTAAGTTATCATTTTTGATGATTTTTATATTTTCAAGGTCTCAAGCTTTTTATCTTAAAAATTTTAGATTTTTATTTTATTTTTTACTCGATCTGAATTGCCCGAAAATTTGATCGAATAGCCAGGGATTGAGTTTGATTTTTAGGTAAGAGCTGATTCTATGTTCCCGGTGACTTCAGACTCTTGTTTAAATCGAGTGATGCACTCTGACACAGATAAGTATCTTTCGTCATTTTTTTGCTTGGATACCAACTAATTAACGGTAAAGATTCAGAAGAATCTAGAGCAGCCAATTTAACTGTAGCTTCTGCTTTTTGTGGTGCAATCTGAGCATGAACACCAATTGTAGTAACCAAAGCAGTTGCAGTGAGCAAGATTTCAGTGAATGTGATTTTCATGGTTTTTATTCTCCTGAATACCTTCGGATAGTTGACGTTTGAACTGATTGCGTAAACCAGAAAATAACCAATAATGGTCTTGAATCGGTCTACAGCTTTAAACATTTTACACTCCTCCAATTTTGGGGTTAAACATGAGCGATTTCAAGAAAAAAATGGGAGTTGCTTGTTGAACTCAAATCATACGGAAAGTAGAGTACAACTCCCATTAATAAGCACCTGAAATTAGTTATAGAGCGGCTCACCACTTGCCGTTCCATTTCCGTATTCTTGCATGTGTTCAACAAAGATGTCCCCGTCATTGCGGTTTCCTGGGGATAAGGTGAAAACCACATTATCCGTGTTGGCTTCACCTGCTTCTTGAGAAGCAAAAATTACAATTTCGTTATTGACAACTCCAGCTTGGTACATCTCTTCTAGAGTTTCAATTCCTAAAGATTCTGCTAAGTTAGTCAAGCGAGTGCTAACTGCATGAGCGCGACGTTCGGGAGTATAAGAACCTTTAGGATCACTAGACGAAAGTGTTTCTCTCCAGATAATTAAAGGTTCAGAAGCTGCTTGAACAACTTGGGTTTCAACTACTGGATAGTCACCTAATAGATCTGGATTATCCAAGTCATAGGTTTCACGAACCACCATTGGAACCGTACCGTATTCGTCTTTTTCAGCGTTGATTTCAACCACTTCAAAAACGACCCGATCTCTTACATAGGTATTAGAAGGCTTGGCTTCTGCTTGGGAAACTGTACCGACTAAACCTGCGGTAATGATGGCCGAAGCAACGAATGCTTTGATGGTGATTTTCATGTTAGTTTACCTAGAGGTAATGTTCAGAGTAAGGAGTTGTTTGGCTTTGCGATACTTTTTAAGGTACGGCAAAATGAACAGTCTTGTCAGTAAGAACAAAGTGATGTGTTGCAAACTGATCTAGGTCTGGAGGTAAGGGGAAAGTAATCAAAAAGTGAGGGGGATCACAAAACGGAGGTGACAAACTCTCTTGTCTACTTCTGGGTTGTCGCTTAAGCGTTGCTCTTCTGGCTTTACCCCCAGCGACTTTTCCAACTTAGAAAAAAACGAGTTAGACTTTTCAAGGCTAGATTGGTAAAGTCATTGAGCCTTTGTAATTGGTAGGCAATTATTCTCATTTGTTGGCTTTCCATTCTTCTATATATACTTTGTTTCCCGATCTCCCATTCGCGATCGCACTGATCCACGCCAACGCCTGGCAAACCCTCTGAGAAACGGAAACCCAACTCACTCAACCTATTAAAAATCAACGCCTTGGCTTTCGGTCATTAACTTTTGTGGAAAGCAAATTATATTAAAGAAGCGACTGAATTATCTTTATGAAAAAAATATCCAGCATTCTAACAATCTTTCCCTTGTTAGATGTACTTCCCGAACATTTCCAGATTTTAATTACATATCCAGCTTTGCTAATTCTGTCAACAGTCCTTTGTATAGCACTGGCTTTAGTCTATAGAATTAATATAATCAAACCGCTCGAAAAAAGACTTGAAGAACCTACCGCAGAACGATCGCAAGCTAAATTAGTCGCTGAAGCGGCTAACCAAGCGAAAAGTCAATTGATTGCTAATCTTAGCCCTGAGTTGAAAACATCTTTAAACACAATTTTAGCCTCTGCTCAAATCCTACAACGAGATCCCAATTTAAACTCGAAACAAAAAGAGAGTGTAGATGTGATTTATAATTGTGGTTTACATCTACTTTTACTCATTAATGAAAGACTTGATATTTCAAAATCAAAGGTTGATCAAATAGAACTTGATGCCATTTTTGATCACCAAAATATTATTGGATTTAGTGGAGATAAATGTAAAATTTTAGTCGTAGATGATTCCTCAGAAAATCGCTTAGTTCTCAAAAACTTACTGGAACTATGGGGCTTTACAGTTGAAGAAGCGAATAATGGACAGGAAGGATTAGAAAAAATAAAAGCCTTTCAACCGGATTTAGTCATTACAGATTTGATTATGCCTGTTTTAGATGGTTTAGAAATGGTCAAACAGTTACGTCTATCGCTTGAATATAACTATTTGCCTGTGATTGCCACTTCAGGAAGTACGTCAAATCAAGATCAAAAACTAGCTCTTGAAAACGGATGTAGTGACTGGATTACTAAACCCATTCAAGTAGATGAACTCTTGCAAAAGCTACAAACTTATTTGCAGTTAATCTGGATTTATGCAGAAGAAGATATCGTCGAAAAATAAGAGCTAGTATCTTCTGAGGCTTTTTGTAAATGCGGCTCAACTCGATTAACAATTTCACGATGTCAGCGATAAAAATGAGCAAGATTTTCAGTGTTTTTTAAGAAAGGGATAGTAATCACCAGAATTCTTTTTTATACCGAAAAATTTACATCCTACTTCTTTTCTGTTTTCACCCCCTATTGAGCATCGTTTTTAATTGTATAAATTAAAATAGAGAACAAATTTTCCGATCATAAAAGATTTAAAAATCCAGGAACTATTTACTAATGAATTTACCATCAAAGCCAACAGGAGCAACAAACGAATTAGCCAAAGAACGTAACCGCGCCGCCGCAGAACGGACACTCGCCTCTTGGATTCAAAATAGTGTTACACTCATCGGTTTAGGCATAGCATTTGAGCAAATTTTTGAAGCTTTAGAAACAACATTCCCCCTACAAAGTCGGGTAATTCTCCTCAAATATTCTCAAATCTTGGGATTAAGTTTAATAGCACTCGGAATCGCTTTGCTGATCATTGCCATCATCCAACATCGCATTATTATCAAATCTATCGAACGAGATAACTACATCTCAATCTCTAGTCGTCCTCTCAATATTGCCATTGGGAGTGCTGTATTCATCTTTGGTGTAGCAGCAGTGATTGTTATTTTGCTCTCATTCAATTTTTAACTACAAAGTCCTAATCAAAATTCCCATAAAAGCCATTATCCCAATGATCACTAACCCCAGTGCAACCGTTAATCCTAAAGATCGACGAGGCGTATAAATATAATCTCCACGACGCTGAATGTGTCGTAACTCCTTACGATGCTCTATAATCGCTGCAATCATCGCATAAATCCCCAAAGCAATAAAACTCAAGCCAAGAGTACGCGACAAACGTATTGGATTAACCCGATCTGCCACATTTTGAAAACTTAAAATAGCGCTGACAATTCGATCAATCCCAAAGCCAAAACTAATTAGTGATAAACAAGTTCTAATCCAAGCCATTAACGTTCGTTCAGCCGCCGCTCGATTGCGTTCTTTTGCCAGTTCAGCTTGGGGATTCAGTGGAGGAGTTGGATGATCTTGCATCGTTATTACTACTTTTTCTGAGCCTTCCGAATCGCTAAATCAGGCTTACTTTGAGGAATTCAAACTGCACTATAGCAGTTTTCAGTTCTGTGAGGTACACCGATTGGGTAGAAACCCGGTTTCTAGCAGAAACCGGGAAACTGGTTTGTACCTCATACGAGCGCACACCGCTATAATAATGATATTCACATCAAAAACAAACAGGTTATCCTTCATCATCCTTTAAGATATCTTCTAAAATTTCTGGAGTTAATCCTTTTGCAACCGCTTTTTGACCGATTTCACTCATCGTTTTTCGTAATTTATCAATAGCAGTTTGTTGGGACAGAATTTGAATTTTTAACAAAAAGGCAATTCGAGTTTCTATTTGTTGTTTTTCCTGTTCGTTAGCGTTGCGGTAACTTTCAGCAAGATCGGCTGGAACTTTGATGGTAATTTATTCTCGGTATGTCATACTTATTTAGCCTGAATGATGATATCGTTTCTTCCATGATGTTTCTCTCAGTATAACAGGCGAGTTTTAAAATTAGTGCTTGAAAACCAAACTATCAAAGGCTAATTTTGCGGCACCAATAGCACCCGCTTGATTACCTAATTCTGCAATTAATAACTCTAATCCTACCCTAGAACTCGCTAACACTCGACGTTCAATTTCGGCAATCGTACTCGGTAAAAACAACTCTGCACCCGCACTAATTCCACCACCCAAAATAATCGCTTCAGGTGTTAAAATATAAATTAAACTCGCTAAACCTGCCCCCAATCTTCGGCCGTATTGCTGCCAATATTCTATCGCTTTTGTATCACCTAATTTTGCTTTAGCAGCCAGTTCAGCAGGTTCTAAACCCGTTTCTCGACGAATTGCTTGAACTGAGGCATACTGTTCTAAAGAGCCTTGATTTCCACTATTACAAACCGGGCCGTCAAAATTTAACGTAATTAATCCCAATTCTCCCGCAGTTCCTTGAGGCCCAACAAACAATTCACCATTCAGAATAATTGCCCCACCGACACCCGTTCCCAACGTTAACAAAATCAGATTTTTAAACCTTTGTCCCGCCCCTAACCAAGCCTCTCCTAACCCCGCACAATTGGCATCATTTGCCATCACAACAGACAAACCTGTTTTAGCTTCAATCCAATCGGCTAACGGCACATTTTGCCAGTTTTTGAGATTAATCGCAATTTGAGAAATTCGCCCACTGGCATCAACAGGCCCCGGTAAACCAATCCCAATCCCTTGAATAGATGGAACGTTTTGACTCATTTGGGCGATCGCATCTAACAAAGCTAAACAAACTGCTTCTGGCGTTGCAGGTTGAGGAGTGGGAACCGTTAAAGACTGATGACAGTTTCCCAAAGCATCATAACGCCCCAATTTAATCGCCGATCCGCCCAAATCAACACCAATCACCTGAGATGAAATTTGCTGATCCTTCAATCTTACTCAACCTCATCGCGATCAATACTGGTGGTAAAAATCGGTTCAACCCGTATCGCCTTAATACTCGACGGACGAACCACCATATATTCCCCTTGCATCGTTTTAATGGGAACATTGAGAAACTCATCGGAGGTATATTTAGGAATCAACACCTTTTGATACCAGACCTGAAACTCTTGAAGTGTAGAAAATCGTATTTCTTCCCGATGTCCCCCATCAATCATCAGGTATACTGCAAATGAACTCGGATTTGGCATAACCGTTCCCCAAACGTGATAGATTCCTTCGTGTAGTCATTTTACCCCGCTCAGGGACTTCCTATATCACCAAAAATCAAAGGAACTGTAGGGGCGGGTTCCCCAAAAATCTATGTATCCCAGAAATAAGTTACATAAACCCGCCCCGGAGTCCGAAGAAGTCAGAAGTCAGAAGTTTAGAAGGAAAGAAGTTGGCTGTGTTCAGGAGTTCAGGAGGAAAGAATGTTCTATTTCCTATTCCAAGATTGCCTCTTGCCTCTTGCCTCTTGCCTCTTGCCTATTGCCTGTTGCCTCTTGCCTGTTGCCTCTTGCCTGTTGCCTATTCCAAGATTGCCTCTTGCCTCTTGCCTCTTGCCTGTTGCCTCTTGCCTCTTGCCTCTTGCCTTCTTCCATTGGCTGCAAAAGCTACAGTAAGTATTAAGTCAAACCAGTACCCTGACAATCGGGAGTTATCATTGACAACCAAACGAACAACCCAATTATAGAGAATCCATCAGGAATAACTATGCCTCGACGCGACGATATACATAAAATTCTGCTGTTAGGTTCTGGCCCGATTGTCATTGGACAAGCCTGTGAGTTTGACTACTCCGGAACCCAAGCCTGTAAAGCCTTGCGAGAAGAAGGATACGAAGTGGTGTTGGTCAACTCCAACCCCGCCACCATTATGACTGATCCCGAAACGGCGGAACGAACCTACATCGAACCCCTCGTTCCCGAAATTGTCGAAAAAGTCATTGAAAAAGAACGCCCCGACGCCTTACTTCCTACAATGGGGGGTCAAACCGCATTGAACCTGGCTGTCGCGTTAGCGAAAAATGGCGTTTTAGAAAAATACGGCGTTGAGTTAATTGGCGCTAAATTAGAAGCCATTGAAAAAGCCGAAGACAGGCTTCTCTTTAAACAAGCGATGGAACGCATTGGTGTAGCTTGTTGTCCTTCTGGCATCGTCAATAACATGGAGGAAGCCAAGGTTGTCGCCCAACAAATTGGATCTTATCCTCTAATTATTCGTCCGGCGTTTACAATGGGCGGAACAGGCGGCGGTATTGCTTACAACCAAGAAGAATATGAAGAACTCGCGGCGGGGGGTTTAGATGCGTCTCCGGTTTCTCAAATTCTCGTTGAACAATCTTTGATTGGTTGGAAAGAATTTGAACTCGAAGTCATGCGAGATCTTGCAGATAACGTGGTGATTATCTGTTCGATTGAAAATATTGACCCAATGGGAGTTCATACAGGAGATTCTATCACCGTTGCGCCTGCACAAACCCTCACCGATAAAGAATATCAACGACTGCGAGATGCGTCAATTAAAATTATTCGGGAAATCGGCGTTGAAACGGGCGGTTCTAACATTCAGTTTGCTATTAATCCCGTCACCGGGGATATGATTGTGATTGAGATGAACCCTCGGGTTTCTCGATCTTCGGCGTTAGCTTCTAAAGCAACAGGGTTTCCCATTGCTAAATTTGCCGCTAAATTATCGGTGGGTTATACACTCGATGAAATCAAAAATGACATCACCAAAAAAACACCCGCTTCCTTTGAACCCACGATTGATTATGTCGTGACAAAAATCCCCCGTTTCGCCTTTGAAAAGTTTCCCGGTTCTCAACCCACATTAACCACTCAAATGAAGTCTGTGGGCGAAGCAATGGCAATTGGGGGAACCTTTTGTGAGTCCTTTCAAAAAGCGTTACGAAGTCTGGAAACAGGTTTAGCAGGTTGGGGATGCGATCGCTCTGAAAAACTACCCAGTTTAGACAGTATCGCCGGATCATTACGCACGCCTCACCCCGAACGAATTTTAGCCGTTCGACACGCTTTGATGTTGGGAATGTCGGTAGAAGAAATCTACGAACTCACCGGAATTGATCCTTGGTTTTTAGATAAATTCCAAGAAATTTTAGACACCGAAAAGTTGATCAAACGCACGCCTTTAAAACAGTTAGATGCGGATCAACTCTTAGCAATTAAACGCCAGGGATTTAGCGATCGCCAAATTGCTTATGCCACCAAAACCACCGAAGATGAAGTGCGGGCTTATCGTTTACAATTAGCAGTTAAACCCGTTTACAAAATGGTCGATACTTGTGCGGCAGAATTTGAATCTAGAACGCCTTATTACTATTCAACCTATTGGGAAGAAGATGAAATTCTCCCCTCTGATAAACCGAAAGTAATGATTCTCGGTGGTGGCCCCAACCGCATCGGACAAGGGATTGAATTCGACTATTGCTGTTGTCATGCGTCCTATGCGTTACGGGCGGATGGCTATGAAACGATTATGGTGAATTCAAACCCAGAAACGGTTTCAACCGATTATGATACCAGCGATCGCCTCTATTTTGAACCCCTCACAAAAGAAGATGTGGTTAATATTATTGAGGCGGAAAAACCCATTGGAATTATCATTCAATTTGGCGGACAAACGCCTCTAAAATTAGCCGTTCCCCTGCAAAAATATCTCGAAGCCAACGCTGAAAAAAATCCCGATCTGAAAATTTGGGGAACTTCACCAGACTCAATTGACACCGCAGAAGATCGAGAACGGTTTGAAAAGATATTGCGTCAATTAGACATTCAACAAGCAGAAAATGGGATGGCTCGCAATTATGAACAGTCATTAGCCATTGCCCGTCGGATTGGTTATCCTGTAGTTGTGCGTCCTTCTTATGTATTGGGGGGACGGGCGATGGAAATTGTTTACTCCGATGAAGACTTAGAACGTTACATGATGTTTGCGGTTCAGATAGAACCCGATCACCCCATTTTAGTTGATAAATTCCTGGAAAATGCGATCGAAGTCGATGTTGATTCGATCACCGATCATACCGGAGAAGTGGTGATTGGGGGTATCATGGAACATATCGAACAAGCAGGCGTTCACTCGGGAGATTCAGCTTGTTCTATTCCCTATCAAACCTTACCTGAAAAAGCAGTTGAAACCATTCGTCGTCAAACCATTGAACTCGCCAAAGCGTTAAAAGTTGTCGGTTTGATGAATATTCAGTTTGCAGTCCAAGGTGAACAGGTTTTTATTTTAGAAGCCAATCCTCGCGCCTCTCGAACCGTTCCTTTTGTTTCCAAAGCCATAGGAATTCCGTTGGCGAAAATCGCCTCTCGAGTCATGTCCGGTAAAACCTTAAAAGAGTTAGGATTTACCGAAGAGCAAGTTCCCCCCTATGTGGCGGTGAAAGAAGCGGTTCTTCCCTTTGCCAAATTCCCCGGAACCGATGTATTGTTAGGCCCAGAAATGCGTTCAACTGGGGAAGTCATGGGAATTGATACCGAGTTTGGAAAAGCCTTTGCCAAAGCCGAACTCGCTGCCGGTCAGATTCTACCACTCTCAGGGACAGTATTTGTCTCGATGAATGACCGGGATAAAACGGCTGTTGTCCCGATTGTACGCGATTTTCTGGAGTTAGGCTTCAAAGTAACAGCGACAATGGGAACTCGTCGGGTTTTGTGGGAACATGGTGTTAAAGTCGATTTAGAGTTGAAACTGCACGAAGGTCGTCCCCATGTGTTAGATGCGATGAAAAATCAAAACGTTCAACTGGCACTGATTACGCCTTCAGGAGAAGAAGCCAGGGCGGATGGGCTTTTAATTCGTCGCACAGCCTTAGCCTACAAAATTCCGATTATTACCACTCTAGCTGGGGCGAGGGCGACGGTTGCTGCAATTCGGGCGATGAAGTTAGGGTCTATTGAGGTCAAAGCAATTCAGGATTACCAAAAATTGCCGCACACGCCCCTACCTTCAGGTATGGGGATATAAGGCTCTTTCTAATGCTAGAATAACTCTACTGGCAGGGTATTCAACCAGTTGAAAAACCCAGCATCTAATCGATGCAATGAACCTTGAAAACTTAAGGTACGGGGTTCTTGCTCTGAATGCTTTGGCCATATAAAACCTTAAAGCACCAAGTACAGAGAATCAAGCATTTTTTTCTCAAGTACGGTAGGGCATACCGAAACTATCTCTGAAATGAGATGAACGACTGGGGAGACTCACCCCTCTGGAGTAGGTTAGGAAACTAGCTTGCTGTAAGGGTTGTCAATGAATCAGTAATCCAAAGCCGTGAGGCTTGGAGAATCCCCTTTCTTTAGAAATGGGGAGTATGTCAATATTAAAAGATAGCTTTAGGGGCGAGTTCTGCTTGACAGTGAACAGTCACGGCTAGGGGTAATTGATGAATTCCCCCTACAACTGATAACTGTACCGAACTCCCCCTACCCTGATAACAGAATAAATCAACTGACTACGCCCAACACCCTGCAAGTGAAATAATCTGGATATGTGATTATAGAAATTTTTGAGATGATAAACCGCCACATTTCCTCAATTCCAAAATCAGCTTATCTTCATATTCCCTTCTGTCGTCGCAGGTGCTTTTACTGTGATTTTGCCGTTTCTGTGGTGGGCGATCGCCGACGGGGTGAAAATGCAACTTGGATACAACAGTATGTTGAGGTGTTGTGTGAGGAAATTACCCAAACCCCCGTTACAGATCAGCCTCTAGAAACGATTTTTTTTGGCGGGGGAACTCCTTCGCTGTTATCGGTGAGTCAGTTGGGTCAAATTTTGGACAGTCTTGATCAACGCTTGGGGATTGACTCTCAAGCTGAAATTTCGATGGAAATGGACCCGGACACCTTTGATCAAGATCACTTACAAGGGTTTGTGAATTTGGGGGTGAATCGGGTTAGTCTGGGAGTACAAGCGTTTCAGGATGAACTTTTAAAAGCTTGTGGGCGATCGCATACGGTGGCGGATGTCTGGACTGCTATTGAGTTGATTCACCGTGTTGGCGTTTCTAACTACAGTATTGATCTGATTTCTGGTTTACCTGATCAAACGATAGAACTTTGGCAACAATCTTTAGAACAGGTCTTAAAAATTAATCCGCCTCATGTGTCTCATTATGACTTGATTGTTGAACCGAAAACGGTGTTTGGCCGATATTATTCCCCTGGAGAGTCTCCCCTACCGAGTGATGAAACCACAGCCACGATGTATCGTCTGGCGCAAGAAACCTTGACTCAAGCCGGTTATCAGCATTATGAGATTTCAAATTATGCCCGATCTCGGATGCAGTGTCGTCATAATTTAGTTTACTGGCATTGTTTGCCTTATTATGGGTTTGGCATGGGGGCTGCGAGTTATTTACAAGGATATCGCCTCACCCGACCTCGACAAACTCAACTCTATTATCAATGGGTTCGCTCTGAAAATCAAAGTTCAAATGCTGAATGGATCAATACGGCTTGTGATCTTTTATTGGAAAGGCTGATGTTGGGGTTGCGTTTGGCTGAAGGGGTGAGTCTGGGTTGTTTGTCTGAAGAATTTGGACAGCAAACGGTTCAACAAATTTTGCAATGCTTGTATCCTTACCAGCAACAGGGATGGGTGGAAATTGTAGCCGTTGACGGCAATGATCAATCTAGAGATTTACAAGGCTATTTGAGATTAACCGATCCAAATGGGTTTTTATTTTCTAATACGATTTTAGCCAGTTTATTCAGCTATTTTAGTGATGCTGAAATTTCTTTGCAGTACAGTTAAGTCATAATTTAACCAGAACAGTTGTTCGGTGTTGCTTGATTAATCTAATTAAAAAAAATTCCTAAAAAGAATAAACAGCAAAAGAAAAATTTTTGATTAGGCATGGTAATTTATACCGTTTCCCTGTAGAGAGGAAGGCTAATTCTTCATCTCAGACTTAAGATAGAAATTCAGCCCGATCATCTTGCAGAATTGCTGGAAAGAGCAGTAGAATTGAAGCAAGGATTGACCATTACACAAAGTCTAGATGCCAGGGATCAAGACAGCGAGACAGGTCAGCCCCCAGGTTGGCAACAAAAAATCAAGTCAAACCGGGTTCAAATAAAAGATGAGATTCAACCTTTACTCGGACAGACAGGCGGAAATGCTGTAAGTCTGTCCGTTGGAGTGCAAGGTAAGATCAATAAACAGCTTGGATTACTTTTTCAAGGTTGAGAAGGTCAGAAAATCTAAGCGATTTTCAAACATCTCAATTTTTTTGAAATAATTTGGGAACACTCCTCAGTCAAATGAGGAGGTGGTGTGTCATAAAAACAACGTTTGAAATGAGGATTTCGACATGACATTAACATTGGATAAATTGCCGGCTAATTGTGAAACTAAGCTGCTTTGCTGCTACTCAAATAACAGTGATAAAGTGCAAGTCGTCCGAATTGGTAATATTCAAAATTGGTATTTAGAACGGGTTGTTTTTGCTGGAGAAGATTTTCTGTTTGAAGCCCCAACTGAAGGCGAATTAGAAGTTTACCAAGGTGACAGCGACGGCGTGAAATTACTCCAAAAGCATTTGTGCGAGGGTTTGCAGGTAGAAGAAGGGCTAGGATCAAAAGCCGCAAACGCTTAATATCCAAGCCCAAGAGTTGAAAAAAATGCGATCGCGCCTGTCGTGGTGTATTGGGTGGATACAGAAAAAGCGCGATCGCTCAAAGGGCTTACAGTATTAAAGTTGAGGAAAACTTGAGAAAAATATTTGATTGAGGGGTTGTCAATTCGTTATAGGTTGGGTTATAGTTATAGATATGCGACGCGGGGTAGAGCAGCCTGGTAGCTCGTCGGGCTCATAACCCGAAGGTCAGTGGTTCAAATCCGCTCCCCGCCACCAACAAGAAGACTGTCAAGAAAGCCCTAAAGCCAAACTGTGCTAAGGGCTTTTTGCGTCTGAGGTTGAGGTCTAGGGAAGTCAATTCTGGGAACGCGCGATCTTGTTGAGTCTAGAAACTTTGGCAGTGAGAAACGATCACGATAAACTGGATGTAATTCTGTTGCTGTCTAAGTTAAAGCTATGCCCGGAGCCGATCTTCCACCCAACTTCAATTCATCTGATCCAACTCCTCCAACAGATTCTCACCTTTTAGAGTCTAATGAGACTTCAGCACCTTTGAGTCATTTGAGCCAGACGAGTGATGAGTATTACTCAGAAGATGAAGAATGGGAGACTGTTAATTTACCCCATGCTATCAGCGTTGATCAGCTTCCTGTTAGAGAGACTTCCGAAGAAGAAAGAAGCACTCCAGAAGTGATCGACGAGAGGCTCGCTTCTCGGGGAATAGAAGTAAGAGTAGGTGAAAGCGAAAATCTATCTCAATTGATTCAAGCCTTACACCAGTGTAATCAGGATTTAATTAATCGAGTCACTTCACTCGAAACCGAACTTGATGAATGCAAAAAGCAATTAAACGATCAAAATCATTTACTCAATCAACGCAATCAAGACTTAGTTTTTGCTCAAGATCAAGTCAGTCGTCTGTTTGGGAAGCTAGAACTGTCAAACCAAGTGATTCGACGCCAACAAGTGTTGGTTGAAACCCTAAGCGAACAATGGGAAACAAGCCAAACTCGTATGGCTCAGATGGAACGGGAATGTGCGATCGCTCAACAGCGCTACAATGAACAGTTCCATGAGTTAGTACAAGCTCAAAATGTCGGTCGAGAATTGCGATCGCGTTTGCATCGTCAGCAGCGTCATACCCTTCAGTTTAAAGCAGCGCTGGAGCGGTGTCTAGAAATGCAACCGCGATTAGACCAGGCTACCCAGACTGAACCCAAGACGACTTTAAATTTACCGAAGATTGAGAGTGTCAATCAAGCCGATAGTTCTAATCAGTCTCCTACAATGGAACTGTCCGCTTATCCAATTGCCGTTTCGAGATCTCAACCCGTTAAACCTTGGTCAGCCGATACTCAAACCGATAGCGATAGTGTAGAACGCCTAGATGAAATTGTCAGACAAGAACAAGAGTATGATGATTTTGATGAGGAACTCGTCGATGAATGGCTTGAGTTAGACGAAGCTGATTCAGCACAACCAGATGATTCTAGTCACGATCAACAGGATTTTCAAAATCCTCAGTTTTCAGAACGAGCCGATTTAGGGGAATTAGAAAGCTATTGGCATCTGAAAAATCCCAGCGATCCCACCTTAACATCAAATCCCTTTGAGGAAGCCGATGATCCATCTTCCCAACTTGATCAACTGTCTGGAATAGAACCTTCACCTCGGTTTGTAGAGGAGGAGTTAGATCGGATTCGGATTGAATATGCTTCCTCAACTATACCGAGTTTTGATCTACAAATGGGGAAATCCGGGTTTATCCCTTCACCCCATCAACCTCTTGATCAATTGCATCGCGGTTCCGACAAACAACAAGAAAGTGTTTCATCAACTCGCCGAACCGCAAACTGGCCAGCACCGTTAATTCAGCCGACTCGTCATCAAAAATTGCGATCGCTGGCTGCAATTGAACTCCCCAAATTTCCCCAATATAAGCCTGTTGAAAGAGTGGTGATCGCTTCTAACTATGAAGCTGAACCCTTTTAAAAAGAAGAAAAACCACGCTCGACACGAAGACACTAAGAATAAATCTTTGTGACGAGCGTGTCGAGCCTGGTGAGTTTCCCCATCACCTAAATGTCCTTACAGTTACAAAAAACCGTCAGAACGAATAATTGCTGTTGCATCAACTTCAAGTAAAGTTGATTTATTTTATTTTTAAATCAAAATCTCTTGCTTTAACCCGTCGTGGGTTGCAGAGTTTCTTTGAATGCTAAAACACAATCATAAATAACTGTAGATGCAGATGTTTTTAGGATTAATGAGCTGATCACCTTTTAAA
Organism: Limnoraphis robusta BA-68 BA1; assembly: GCF_034932365.1. Classification (NCBI taxonomy): domain Bacteria; kingdom Bacillati; phylum Cyanobacteriota; class Cyanophyceae; order Oscillatoriales; family Sirenicapillariaceae; genus Limnoraphis; species Limnoraphis robusta. The sequence goes on from NZ_JAYGHR010000009.1 coordinate 110,361, forward strand.
TCAACACCTGAAAAATAATCCCTAATTAAAGTTAACCTTAAGTTACAGAAAAATCTAAACTGAGAACTTGATCCTTTACCAACTTACCTCTATCTCAATCTAACATTTTAACTTGAGTTCGTCCTCTGTAAATTTACAGAATTTTACGGGTTTAAACTTTTTGAGTTTATCCGTAAATTTACGGAGTATGAGTCTTTTTTGACAAACCGTTAATTTTTGGATTATTATTTTTACTGATGATATAACTGAAGTTTTGGATAATGAATTTACTTTAGGGCTATAAATTACTGAAAGTTACTACAATTGACTAGAACCCCAGGTAATCAATTTTACCGTAGAACAAGTTCAAAAAAGTTTACAGTTTATCCCCGAGAAAGTTTAAGTATCATTAAGGTAATTATTGAATTTGCCCTCGGAGTAAATGCTGACTAAACTCACGCCTTCTAGTTCGAGAAAAAGATCACAACTGACTAAAAAAGTTTGCTTTTCATTAATTTTCGGTAAAATTGACACTGTATTCTCATATTTCTCGATTTTCTGCATACATTTTGTCTATTGTAGCAATCAAGTGAACCAAGACTCAACCTATGACCTTTATCTCAGTTACCTACGCTCTATTTTTACTCATTTTGTTTGGAGTTTACTGGATTGTCCCTTGGCAATCTTGGCGACTCCTGACGTTGTTAGCTGCTAGTCTAATTTTTTATGGGACTTTACAGATTCAATATATTCCATTGCTACTCCTGTCTATTCTGTTTAATTTTGGCTTGGCTTTAGCAATTGGTGAACCGCTTGACTGGCGAATTGCTAATGAAGCTTGGAATAGTCGGCGTTTGATTTTACTATGGATTGGTATTATTGTTAATGTCTTTCTTCTGTTGGGCTTTAAATATTTACCGTTTATTTTTAATATTGTAGGAGAAACTTTTAAACTTCCTCTATTTCTTGACCGTGCAAGTTGGTTAGATAATAATCTGATTGCACCACTCGGATTAAGTTTTTTCTGTTTTGAAATTATCGCTTATTTAATTGATGTTTATCGAGGCGCACCCGCAGCAACTTCTTTTCTATCCTTTACCTCTTATAAATTCTTTTTTCCAAAACTTATTTCCGGGCCAATTACCCGCTATCATCATCTCGAACATCAACTCAAAAACCTAAAGTTTCCCCTGACCGAACAAATCGCCGATGGACTCTGGTTAATTGCCCGAGGTGCGGTTAAAAAAGGCTTATTTGCTGACCGAATTGGGATTTTAGTTGACTTGAGTTTTAGTAATTTACAACGGGCTGGAAGTGTAGATTTATGGTTAGCAACCTTTGCCTATGGATTACAACTTTATCTCGATTTTAGCGGTTATATTGACTTAGCGAGAGGAAGTGCATTATTACTCGGTTTAAGTCTGCCTGAAAATTTTGACGCACCTTATTTTACCACAAGTATAGCTGACTTTTGGCGACGTTGGCATATGACGTTAGGAGACTGGTTGCGAAATTATTTATACTTTCCCTTGGGAGGCTCTAGAGTCGGATTAATTCGTACTTGTCTCAATTTATTAATTGTAATGTTAATCGCTGGAATTTGGCATGGTGCGGCTTGGGGTTTTATTGTTTGGGGAATTTTACATGGTTTAGCATTAATTATTCATCGCCTGACAGATGTGTTGTCAAAACAATTTTCTATAGCCTGGATTTGGAAAAGGTTTCCGGGTATTATTTTTGCTTGGTTTTTAACCCAATTCATGGTCTTTTTTACTTGGATATTTTTTAGAGTTCCCAATTTTAAAGAGGCTATGTTTGTTGTTCAAAATTTATGGAATCATCCGGCTGACATCCAATTTTCTCATAAAGTTTATGTAGAATCTTTAGGACTAGAACGAAGTAATGTTGTTTTTTTACTCTTATCCGTTTTTGTTTTAATGGGATTATCTACTTTGTTGAACCGAGGATTAAAATTACAGCTTAATTGGCCTCTAAAACTTTTACTTGCACCCCTTTGTTTTCTGGCTGTTTGGTTACTTGCACCTGAAGGAGTATTACCTTATATTTACTTTGATTTTTAGCCCCTAAGGGTGTATGATTATTGATATCAGTTTAGGGCGCAATTTATATCAGTTGATATCACATCCGATTAATTAATGATCATTGTGTAGGGGCGGGTTCTGCCTCGTTCTCTGTCTGTGAGGAAAAATTTAGATAAACCCGCCCTCCTACTACCCCCATAACGCAATTAATCAACCGGACATGATATTAGGGCGCTGTTTTTATCAATTTAGGGCGCAAGCAAGAGCGCCCCTGCGAAGTGATTTTTGATTAAAATTCACCGTGACTAACACAGCGAAAACCGGCTAATATTTCTCGGACTCCTGGATAATACCAATTGCGAAAACTACACCGCATCGCCCAAGGACGAGTCGCCCAACTTCCCCCTCTTAAAACCCGATGTTGCTGATCAAAATAACTCTGAGAATATCCAACATAAGGATAATATTCAAATCTCGAATATCCAGCAAACCAACTCCCTGTCCACTCCCAAACATTCCCTAATAAATCTCGCACTCCGTAAGCACTTTCTCCTTGAGGATAACCATTAACAGACGTTGTTCCCTGTAGCATTTTTTCGCTATCATTACAATTACATCGGTTAGAATTTGGCAATTCTTCTCCCCAAGGATAAGTCCGTTTGCTTTGAGTTTCTTCATCCCAACTAGCGGCTTTTTCCCATTCTGCTTCTGTCGGTAAACGTTTCCCGACAAACTTACAATAGGCTTCGGCTTCGTACCAACTCACGCCACAAACAGGATGATCATCAAAGATTGCATCATCTAGCCAATATAACGGTTTAGAAACCGGATTTTGTTGTAACCATTGCCATCCTTGAGTAGACCACCATTGAGGATTTTGATATCCTCCAGCCTGCATAAATATGCGATATTGACCACAAGTAACCGGATAACGATCAATCCAATAGGTGTCTAAATAAAGACGATGTAAAGGCTTTTCATTATCCATCGCTTCGACTGAATTATTTCCCATTTCAAACTCACCTGCGGGAATTTTTATTGTTTGGGGAGAATGAGAAATTTTCGAGGAAGACTCAGAGATTTGTTGTTGATTTTTTGAACAGTTGAGATGGTGTAACTGCAAAACCAAAGCAATGGTTTCGCTGTGTTGACTTTCGTGTTGTAAAATAAACCGCCATAACCGTTCTTGTTCTTCGATAGGTGCCGTCTCGAAATAACGCCAAACTTGACTTCTAACCGCTTCTAAATAACAATTAATTGTCGAAATGACGGGTAATTGAGTCCGTTCATGTTTCGGTAAACCATCAGCCCGAAACAGTTGATCATATTCAGGAAATAGAGGTTTTAAACCCGCACAGTTTTCGAGTAACCAATAAGCTTCTGTAAAAGCAATATGTCCGAAATGCCAACCAACCGGACTAAAATCAGGATGAGGTTGAGCGCAAAATGCAGTTTCATCGACAGCTTCCAATTGTTTTAAAGTGCCAAGACGACAGCGATGAAAGGCATAATAAAGGCTGTCTTTAAGCGAGTTTTTCGATGTGGATATCAAGGTTTTCTCCAACAGTAATAATGCTTTGTTCAGGACAAGAATACCAATTCCCAGGAAATAAAGGTTCAGACGCAATAATCACAGACTGGGGGAATTTTGGATCGTTTTGCAGGTAATATAAACTGGGTGGAATTCCGGCAACTGCAAATCGAGAAGCAACCATTTGCTGCCCGTCACAGATGATCACATTAACTAACGCTTTGACATCTGCTAATTCTCCAAGTTCTTGTAAGATCATTAATGTCGTGTGTAAGGCTTCAGTCAGCGTGGGTTGCGCGGCAGAAGTCAGTTCATTAATCAGTAACCCAAAAATATGTTCAGAGTCAGTTGTTCCTTCAATATTCTGGTAAACTGAATCTCGGAGACGGTTGCGAATCAGTCGATAGAGACTGGTGCGAAATTCTTTGATGTAGCCATTATGAACAAATAGCAAATGTTCAAACTGAAACGGTTGACAATTGGTTAAATTAACCGCTTGACCTGGAGTTGCACTGCGAACATAAGCCAAAATTCGTCCTGACTCAACATAACGACTGAGACTTTTGAGGTTCGGATCACTCCAAGCGGGCAAAATATTTTTGTAGGTAAAGGGATCAGTTTGTTGAGTGGCATGATACCAGCCTAACCCAAAGCCATCAGCATTGAGTAAGGCTTCTCTCATTTCGCGAGGTTGATAGCTTTGAACGATCAAAGAGTGGGGAGGATCAGATAAAATTCGCTCTAGAGGAATTGTGCAGCCAAGATAGCCAAGTAAACGACACATACAACTGTGAAAACTTTTAAAGCTTCTATTTTACCAAGAGAAGCAGGTTTAAAGCCCCGTCGTTCACGACGGATTATTGTATGCTACAATAACTTATCGTGGAGCGACAATGATAAACATGATTGTCTATGAAATGAAGCTACAAGGAACTGTTGCC
>NZ_JAYGHR010000010.1:0-99649 GCF_034932365.1 Limnoraphis robusta BA-68 BA1
CCACCCCGAACCGGGAAAGTCTTACCGTCAGGGAAAAGTGTTTAAGTGTGGTTTTTGCGGTTTTGAACATGACGCTGACGTTAATGGAGCGTTGAATATTGCTCAGTTAGGGGCTGTTGTAAACCAGCCGGAAATCTCGACCTATTCTTGTCAATTAGAGGGGCAACTTTTGTTGTTTCCTGATGGGGTGGGTTAGGGATAGAGCCCACGCCAAAAGCTTTGCGTTGGCGATGGGTAGTTTACATGAATTGCTCGTTTGAGATTAACCTGTTTGTAGTAGTAGCGTGTGAAACCCATGACGACCATTGCACTAGATCAAATTGACCGGATTGTTTGGAATCATCATCACGATCCCTTTGAAGTTCTTGGCCCCCATCAGATCGAACGGGATGGCAAAACAGTATGGGTAGTGCGAGCCTACCTCCCCACTGCTGACGCGGCATGGGTGATTTTGCCAGAGCAACGAGAAGAATATGCAATGCAGTCGGTGCATAACCCCCACTTCTTTGAATGTATTCTCGATTTTGATCTACCGAAACTCGCCAATTATCAAATTCGCTATAAGGAAGGGGAGCATGATCGGGTGATTTATGATCCCTATGCTTTCCGTTCTCCAAAACTGACTGACTTTGACATTCACCTGTTTACCGAAGGAAATCACCACCGCATCTATGAGAAACTTGGCGCTCACTTAGATACGATTGATGGGGTGAGTGGTGTTTACTTCGCGCTTTGGGCGCCGAATGCTCGTAACGTTTCGGTGTTGGGTGATTTCAACTATTGGGATGGCCGTAAACACCAAATGCGGAAATTTGGCAATGGCGTTTGGGAACTGTTTATCCCGGAAGTCGGCGTTGGCGCTCATTACAAATACGAGGTGAAAAACTGGGAAGGACACATTTATGAAAAATCCGATCCCTACGGTTTTCAACAGGAAGTCAGACCTAAAACGGCTTCGATTGTTACCGATCTCGATACCTATCAGTGGAATGATGCTCAGTGGATGGAGGAGCGCCGCCACACTGAACCCCTGACTCAGCCGATTTCCGTTTATGAATGTCATATCGGATCGTGGAACCGGGCGCCGATGTCTGAACCCCATAAACTCCCCGATGGCACTGTAGAACCTGCGATTCAAGCGATTGAACTTGATCCAGGTGGTCGCTTTTTGACCTATCGAGAAATGGCCGAGCAGTTAGTTCCCTATGTTAAGGAACTCGGCTATACCCATATTGAAATGCTTCCGGTCGCGGAACATCCGTTTGATGGATCTTGGGGCTATCAAGTCACAGGTTATTATGCCCCGACGTCTCGCTTTGGAACGCCTCAAGATTTCATGTATCTTGTGGATAAATGCCATGAAAACGGGATTGGCGTGATTGTAGACTGGGTACCGGGACATTTTCCCAAAGACGGACATGGTTTGGCGTTTTTTGATGGGACTCACCTCTATGAACATGGCGACCCCCGCGTTGGAGAACATAAAGGCTGGGGAACGTTAGTTTTTAACTATGGTCGCAACGAAGTTCGTAATTTCCTGGTGGCTAACGCTCTATTCTGGTTTGATAAATACCATATTGACGGAATGCGGGTGGATGCAGTAGCTTCGATGCTCTACCTCAACTATTGTCGGGAAGATGGGGAATGGGTTGCTAATAAATACGGCGGTTGCGAACATATTGAAGCGGCTGATTTTATTCGTCAAACCAATCATGTCTTGTTCGGCTATCATCCCGGTACTTTGATGATTGCGGAAGAATCTACCTCCTGGCCGATGGTGTCTTGGCCGACCTATGTGGGCGGTTTAGGGTTTAACCTCAAGTGGAACATGGGCTGGATGCACGATATGTTGGATTATTTCCACATGGACCCTTGGTTCCGTCAGTTCCACCAAAATAACATCACTTTCAGTATTTGGTATCACCACAGCGAAAACTTCATGTTAGCCCTATCTCACGATGAGGTGGTACATGGTAAGAGTAATATATTGGGTAAAATGCCCGGTGATGATTGGCAAAAGTTTGCGAACGTCCGGTGTTTATTTGCCTATATGTTTGCTCACCCCGGTAAAAAGACGATGTTTATGGGGATGGAGTTTGCTCAGTGGAAGGAGTGGAACGCCTGGGGAACGCTAGAATGGGAGCTGATGCAATTTGAAGCTCATCAGGGTATTAAGCGCTTCTTCCAAGATGTAAATGCTCTCTATCGCTCTGAACCTGCACTCTATGAACAGGACTTTGCAGAGGAAGGGTTCCAGTGGATTGATTGTACCGATAACCGTCATAGTGTGGTGTCGTTTATTCGTCGGGCTAAAGACACGAATGAGTTTATCGTGACGGTGTGTAATTTCACGCCTCAACCTCACAGTCACTATCGCATTGGGGTTCCTGAAGGGGGCTTCTATACGGAGTTGTTTAATAGTGACGCTCGTGAATATGGCGGAAGCAACATGGGGAACCTGGGCGGAAAGTGGACAGAAGAATGGTGGTTCCACAATTATCCCCAATCGTTGGATCTGTGTTTACCGCCTCTGGGTGTATTGATGCTGAAGTTAGATCGAGAAAAAACGGCTGCTGCTTTAGCCGAAGGTGAAGCGTCTCAAGCCTAAATTCGTTTATCTATAGGATCTGACTGGAGTTTAGAATAATTGCCCAGTTTCTTGGAGAGACTGGGTTTTTTTGCTGTTAATATTTTTGTTAATTATAATGCGATCGCGTCCTTGCTGTTTGGCTTGATAAAGGGCGTGATCGGCTGCATTCACTAAAATATTGGAAGCAGTCAGACAACTCGGAATCAGACTCGAAATCCCTAAACTTAAGGTGATATATTGACTAATATCAGACTTGACATGAGGAATGTGAAGCTGTCGAATTTTATCGCGAATTAATTCGGCGACTTGCACCGCCCCATCAACATCCGTATTCGGTAAAATCACTACAAATTCTTCACCGCCATAACGAGCGACTAAATCGGTTGAACGTTTGACGGCTTGAGCCATTGCTTGAGCAACTTGAACTAAACATTCATCTCCCGCTTGATGACCATAATGATCGTTATAACCTTTAAAATAATCCACATCACACAGAATTAAAGAAATAGGTTGTTGTTCACGAGCCGCTCGACACCATTCTCGATCTAATGTTTCATCAAAGCTACGACGATTAGCAATTTGAGTCAAACCGTCAATATTGGCTAAATGTTGTAATTTTTGGTTGGCTTCTTCTAAGGCGGCTAGAATTTTCTGACGTTCGCTAATATCTTTTACAATTGTTAATATACAAGTTTTATTTTCAACTTCTATCAATTCTGCTGAAATCAAAAGGGTTTTAATTTTCCCTGTTTTGGTTCTAAATTCAAAATCTTTATCCCTCACCATCTGGCTTTTCTGCAAAGCTTTAATAAACTTCATCCGTTCATTTAAATTAACCCAAACATTGAGTTCTTTAACGGTTTTATAAATCACTTCCTCTCGTTGATATTCCATCACACGACAAAAACTTTCATTCACTTCTAAATAACGTCCTTCTTCTAGAGTTGTAATCACAATTGGATCAGGACTCGCACGGAAAGCAGAAGCAAACTTTTCTTCAGATTGTTGTAAAGCTTCTTCAATTTGTTTGCGTTCAGTAATATCGGTTTGTATGCCAATATAGTGAGTGAAATTTCCGGCATCATCTCGCACTGGAGAAATAGAAACTTCATTCCAGAAAAGAACTCCATCTTGGCGATAGTTCCGCAGGATAACTGAACAATCTTCGTGATTTTTTAGGGCATTACGAATAATCTCTAAATTGGCTTGATCTCGATCTTCCTGTTGTAAAAAACGGCAATTTTTACCCCGAACTTCTAAAGCGGAATAGCCAGTGATTCTTTCAAAAGCTTGATTCACATAAATAATCGGATGATCGCTTTGAGTTGCATCGGTAATAATCACACCATTACGACAAGCAGAGATGGCTTTATCAAATAGTCTTAACTGGGTTTCTACTTGCTGGCGTTTAATAATTTCTTGGCGGAGGAGTTGATTTTGTTCTTTGAGTTGTTTTTTTTGATCTTGAAGTTTTAATTGCAGTTGAACTCTCACTAATACTTCTTCAGCTTGAAAGGGTTTAGTGATATAATCTATTCCGCCCACTTGAAAAGCTTTGACTTTATTAAAGGCTTCGTTAAAGGCACTGATAAAAATAATCGGAATATCAGAAGTTGCTGGATTTTCTTTGATTTTTTTACAAACTTCATAACCATCTATTCCCGGCATGACAATATCTAGTAAAATTAAATCTGGAGGCTTAGAAAATGCTGAGTTTAAAGCCATTTCACCATGAATTGCTTTTCGCAGCTTATACCCTTGAGCGCCGAGAATTTGAGTTAAAATTTTTATATTGTCAGGCTGATCATCAACGATTAAAATATTTGCAGGTTGAGAAGATGCTAAGAGGTTATTCATTTTTTTATCTGATCGGTTCAATGATATCTATAATTTTATCAAAACGAAAATTTTGAACGCAATCTGTTAAAGCTGCTGCAAGAGTTGCATGATTTTCAGGAATTTGAGCGATCAGCGTTAAAATGCAGTCATCATCTAAATCCATTGAGGCTTGATAAACTTCCTCTAACCAATCTGCTGACATCACCTTTAAACGCTCTGCATCCAAAGTATAACGGATTGTTTCCTTTTCAGCTAAATGGGTTTCTTCATAAACATAACGAACTCCTAAATGTTTTTCGATCATTTCAAATATTATAGATTCTTCAAACGGTTTGCGAACAAAATCATCACATCCGGCTGAGAGAATAATGTTTTTGTCATCTTTTAACACACTGGCTGTAATCGCAATAATCGCTGTTGCTTGCCCTTTTATTGTCGTTTTAATCTGTTTTGTTGCTTCATAACCATCCATCACAGGCATTCTCATATCCATAAAAATCAAATGGGGTTCCCAATCTTGCCAAATTTTAATTGCTTCTTTACCGTTTGTTGCTTCTTGGAGTTCAAACCCCAGAGGATTTAGGAGTTTAATTAAAAGTTTACGGTTAATCAGATTATCATCAACAATTAGAAGTTTATAAGACGGTTGATTGGGTTCAAGGGCAATAATCCGACGCTGCGAGATTTTCGTTTCAACTTCTGTCAGATTAACTAAGTTTACCTGAATTTTAAAGCTAAAAACACTTCCAATTCCCACTTGACTTTTAAGGTTAATCTCACCGCCCATCAGTTGCACAAATTTCTGACTAATTGCCAACCCCAAACCCGTTCCTTCTTGAACTTGTTTTCCACTTTGAGTTTGACTAAAGGCTTCAAAGAGTTGATTGAGTTCTTCGGGAGCGATACCCACTCCTGTATCTTCGACTTCAAAATAGAGGGTTTCGGTTAAAGGTTCTGTTTCTGGAGTTGATAAGCTTTTGACTCTCACAGATACACCGCCTACTTTTGTGAACTTCATAGCATTACTGAGTAAGTTAATTAAAACTTCCCGTAACTTAATCTCATCCGTTTGAATATATTGAGGAACATCATCAGCTCGTTCAAAATCTAATTGTAATCCTTTATTAATCGATTTAAACTTAAATAATTCTTCTATTTCATCTAACAGTCGATAGAAATCAAAGCTTTTGAGGTTGAGTGTTATTTTTCCAGCTTCTATTTTACACAGATCTAAAATATTATTAATCAGCGTCAACAAATATTCACCACTCCGTTTAATAATGTTAATATCTTCTCGATGATCACTTGAAAGATCATTAGAATCAGTCATCAGTTGAGAAAACCCAAGAATAGCATTGAGGGGAGTGCGTAATTCATGGCTCATATTGGCAATAAACTCACTTTTCGCTCTGTTTGCAACTTCGGCTTTTTCTTTGGCTTCTGCGAGTTCTTGAGTGCGTTGAGCAACTTGTATCTCTAAGGTTCGGTTATAATCTGCTAAAAGTTGTTCGGCTTGTTTACGTTGGGCAATATCTTGAAAAGCGGCAATTGTATAAATAATATTACCTTGTTCATTATAAATCGGAGTTGCCCAAACTTCTAGGGGTATAATTTGATCACGATACTGAACTTCTAGATCATCAGCGTAGACTGTTTTTCCAGTTAAAGCACGAACAACGGGTAAAGCTTCTGTGGGATAAAGTTTTCCGGTTACCGCTTGATAAATTTGGTAAGCTTGACTCAGTTCTTTTGTTTCAGCATCCAAAGGAGATTGAATGTTTAAAAGTTTTCTACTGGCTTGATTCGTATAATAAACCTTTCCGGTTTTATCATGAACTGAAACTCCCACAGGTAAAGCTTCTAGATATTGAATCAGGCGATGTTCACTATCTTTGAGTTCCGCAAAAGAAGTTTGAAGTTGATCAGCCATTTGATTGAAAGAATCAGCGAGTTCTCCCAATTCATTCGTGCGTTTTATTTCTGTGATTTTATCCCATTTTCCCTGAGCGATATCTTTAGCGGCTTGATTTAATTTAAGAATGGGTTTTGTTAGCCAACGAGCCGTGAGAATGCCTAAAAGAGTTGCTACTGTTAAAGCTATAATACATAAAATAACGGTGGTTTTAGTATTGGCATGAATCCTTGCCATAAAGTCAGATTCAGGAACAACAATTACCGTCAAGAAGTCTAAGTTTTTGTCTTGTTGAGTTCGACTGACTTGTAAAAAATAACTTTTATTGTCTAATTTAAACTTAAGTTGTTGACGATGATCAATGTGCTTGAGACTCGGAAAATGGTAAAATAAGGCTTGGGTGGCACTGCGAACGAGAAAACTTTGACTGTTAATCGCTAACTTTTTCCGTCTTTTTGGATCGAGGGTTTTGGCTTTGTCAGTATCAAAGTTTTGATTAAAAGGCATTTCTCCTGTAGAAGTTGCAATCAAAAAACCTTCAGAATTAATAAGAAATGCTTCTCCGGTTTTACCAATATCTAGCTTTGCTAAAAAATCTCCAATTTGAGAGAGATGAAAAGCCGCAGTCACCACTCCAGAAAAATTGCCTTTCTGATCATAGAAGGGTTGAAAATTTACGAGGGTTACAATCGGTTTGTCATAACCTAAAGGCGCAGAAACACTGTGTATCCAGATTAATTTTCCTGCCTCTCTTGTTCGGCTATACCAAGGATTACCGGGCGGATCGTTATGAGGATCGTAACGATGAGTTTCAATCAGTTGAATCGGATTGCCTTGCTCATTCAGTTTGTAGTTATATTGTTCTCCTTGAGTAGATTGATTAGAAATTCTCAGAACTAGAGATCCCGGTTCTATAGCTTCAATTAATAAAAAATCTTTCGTTTCGGTGACAATTCCAATAGCATTAGCCCGATCAAAAATTTTAATTTGTTGCCAAAAGTAACGCTGTAAAAGTTCGAGATCATCGGAAGGCAAAATCCCCATTTTTAGGATTTCTGCATTATTACGGGTAACTTTTTCTAGGCTATTCAAATAATTGGAAAAATTCTGCTCAACCCGATCTCCTATTTCATCCATTAACTGATGTGCTAAATCTTCAACGGCTTTTTGTCCGTTTTTATAGGAAAGATAGCCCACTAATCCGACTATCCCAAAGATTTGGAGCATAAAGGGAACAATCAGAACGACTCGCAGGGGTAGTCTAGCAAAAACTTTAGCAAACGGTTTTATCGGCATAGCAGTCAGGTCATTTTATCTGACTTGATCATTCCAATAATAACTCTGATTGCATGAACTGAGAAAATCTAGCGAAATCAATGATAAAGTTTTTGGGATTCCTCAACCCTATCTTTAAGATTTGTTATAAGAAGCTGCCATTTGAGCGATCGCAGGTAAAGGTAATCCCGGCGGATAAGTTCCTTCTGATTTAATCCGTTTGATCTCACTTTCAGGAACAGGAACTTTCAATTGAGTTAACACCGCTCTAACAATATCACCGCGATCAATAATACCTGCGACAGCACCCGCAGGAGATAAAACGGTAATTCGGGGAAGTTTTTGGATTTCTAGATAATTAATCACTTCAACTAAGGGTGATTTTTCCGAGACTGTTACTAATTGAGCGAGCGGTGTGACAATATCATGTAGGGTTTGAATATTCCACTGACTGCGTTCAATCACCCGTAGAGCCTCAACCGAAACTAAACCCCGATAACGACCATCAGACGCCGCAAAATACACCGGAATAATATCAGGTGTAATCAGATATTCATCGGCAAATTCTCGCAGGGTTAAATCGGCATCAACAACGCGAAATTCCCGCGTCATCGTTTGTTCGGCGGTGATTTTGAGTAAAATTTCTTGTAAGTCAGTCATGCGATTGTAGGAGGTTGCATTCCGAATCGCAAACCAACCAATAAACGCGATCCACAATCCCCCAAATTGATTTTCTGCTAAGGAGATTGTTAATCCTAATGCGATCGCTAACCAACCGATGAGTTGACCTGTTCTCGCCGCCCAACGAACCCCTGTAAAACGACTTCCTGTGAATTTCCACACGGCTGCTTTTAAGACTTGACCGCCATCTAAAGGTAAGCCGGGAATCATATTAAATAGAGCTAAAACGAGGTTAATTCCAGCTAGCCGATCCGCTAAGGCTCCTGTTAAACTCGATTCGGGCAGAACCTCAGCCGTTAAACTCAAAACAAAAAATAATCCTAAACTAACGAGAGGGCCTGCAATTGCCACTTGAAAAGCTTGACCCGGAGTTTTGGATTCCCGATCAATGGATGCAATCCCTCCAAACAAAAATAAAGTGATAGAATTGACTTGAATTCCTTGAGATTTGGCGACTAAACTATGCCCTAGCTCATGCAATAATACAGAGCCAAATAACAAAAGCGACACGGCTAATCCCGCAGTCCACGACAAGATTTGCCCCCACTCCAAGTAGTCCTGCCCATTGGCAAGGGTTACGACTAGCAAAATTAAAAACCAAGAAGAATCGATATAGAGTGGAATGCCAAATATCGATCCAATTCGCCAACCTGCTTGCATGAGCTTTGTCCTTGACTTTCGCTATTCCTGTTGTTGATATCCAGGATTGATTGATCTTCTTTCTTCCAGTGTACCAACAACAGCCTTATTCGTTGAGCTTTAGAGGACGCCTGCGTTACTCAGTCCGAGAATCATTCCGGCACCGAGTAGATGTCCGAAACTGGCTGTAGCCAGCAATTCGGGAACACCGAAACCTGCAAATAAACCGGGTAATTGCACCGGGAGAGCGGGGCCTTTGCCGCGATTTTGAATCGCATAAAATCCAATGATGATCGCAAATAAGTTACAGGCGATCATTACCAGTGCCACTTTCGGCGACCACGCTGCGGTTGAGGGAACGGTAGATTGCACAGCCAGAAGTAAAGATGAGTAAATCAAAATTTGGCTCTCCTAATTCAATTGATTGATGCTAAAAATGCGGTAGAATTTTAATGATCATCTGGCATTATAGGGAGTCTTTTGCCTAAAGTAGAGTTTTGTTGAAATAATTAACATAGACGTTAAAATTTGCAACAAACTCAGGTCGGATTGGAAAAATATTTCATCTGACTTCCGATAGATTCATCAAGATCGCAATAATGATTTGAGTTTAGAATTAAACCACAAAGGACTCAGGTAGAGAAATGCGCGTTAAAATTTGTGGAATTACGAAACCGGATCAGGGAAAAGCGATCACCGAGTTGGGGGCGACGACACTGGGATTTATTTGTGTTCCGAGTTCACCTCGGTTTATTACTCCCCAAGACATTCAAGCTGTTATTCAAGTGTTACCAAAAACCGTTGAACGGATCGGAGTATTTGCCAATGCGAGTTTAGATGAAATTCGTCAAACTCTATCTGAAGCCAAATTGACCGGAATTCAACTACATGGTAACGAATCTCTAGAATTTTGCGATCGCTTGCGTCAATTCTTTCCTGATTTAGAAATCATTAAAGCCATTCGAGTCAAAACACCAGAAGCCTTAGATTTGGCGGAAACTTATATTCATCACGTTGATACCTTACTCTTAGATGCCTATCATCCTCAACAACTCGGCGGAACAGGTCACACGTTAGATTGGCATAGTTTACAACAATTTCGTCCGGCTTGTGCGTGGTTATTAGCTGGAGGTTTAACGCCAGAGAATGTATTAGAAGCGTTAACGTTATTAAAACCCGATGGCATTGATTTATCGAGTGGTGTTGAATGTTCTCCGGGTGATAAAGATTTAACTAAAGTTGCTCAATTATTTCAAGTGTTATCGCTATCTGTCTGATCATTAATTAATCATTCTCATTTCGGTGTTCAGCCAGATTTTAGCCAAGTCGTCATCCATTCCATCATTAATTTCTTGAACAACTCCCGTAGGAATAACTATCTGATCACATATCTGTGAAAGTAAACCAATCTGAGAAATTTTTGCTAAAACAATTAGAGGGGAAGCATTAATCACCCATTTTCTAGTCACGGGTTAATTCCTCAGCCAGTTCATCAGGGGTGACTTGAAATGGAGAGACATCATAACGGGAAAGAGCGGTGAGAAATTCATAACGACTTATACCTGCGATCTCTGACGCCTTTGACTGAGAAATTTTCCCCAGTTCATACCATTTTACAACCGCAGCTAAACGCATTTCCTGAGCAAACTCTTGGGGGCTAATTCGCAGGGCTGAGAAAGCACTTTCAGGAAGATCGATCTGAATCTGAATGCTCATAATAAAATTGTTGATCGGGTCTACCTTTTAAAGTAGCATTGATTGTCAACTTTGTAAGGGCGCTGAATGCCCGCGCCCTAAGTTGTCTAATCCAAATAGTCTTCTCCGACTTCTTCAATGGCCGGCGGTTCATCACCAGGACTTCTTAACTCCTCAACCAACCGTTGAACCGACTCAGGTGGTGGTGGAGTAACGCGAGAAACCCCAAACGTAACAATCAAGTTAAGCATCATCCCTAACGTTCCAATTCCCTCAGCCGAAACCCCAAAAAACCAGGGTTCCATATTGTAGAATTTCACCCCAAGAATATAATACATCGTGAAGGCTAAACCGACAATCATTCCCGCAATTGCACCTTCTCGGTTGGTGCGTTTATCGAACACTCCAAGAATAATCACAGGGAAGAAACTTGCAGCCGCTAACCCAAATGCAAACGCCACAACTTCCGCAACAAATCCTGGGGGATTAATCCCAAAATAACCTGCAATGGCGATCGCAAAACCGACCATAATTCGGCCTACCATTACCCGCAAAGATTCCGATGCTCCGGGGTTAATCATGCGATAATAAACATCGTGAGCGACTGAACTCGAAATAACGAGTAATAAACCCGAAGCCGTTGATAAAGCCGCAGCGAGTCCTCCTGCTGCTACTAATGCCACAACCCAAGGGGCTAATTTTGCGACTTCTGGAGTCGAAAGAACGATAATATCACGGTCAATTTTGATTTCGTTAGTTTCAGGATCAGGAGTGAGTTGAAAGCGTCCGTCGTTGTTCTGATCTTCAAACCCTAAAAGTCCGGTTTTTTCCCATTTATTCACCCAATCTAACTGACGAACTTGTTCAATGGGTTGGTCATGTAACGTGCTAATTAAGTTGTAACGAGCGAAAGCAGCGAGTGCAGGTGCAGTCGTGTATAATAGAGCAATAAACAACAACGCCCAACCCGCAGAATATCGAGCCGCACGCACATCAGGAACCGTATAAAACCGAACGATAACATGAGGTAAACCTGCTGTTCCGACCATTAAAGCAATGGTGATAAACAGCACATCTAACATAGATTTATTCACAAACGGTTGGGTATATTCTTGAAACCCTAAATCCGTTTGAATTTGATTCAGTTTGGGGAGAATATCACTAAAAGGTAAACTGAGTTGTGGAATCGGATTTCCGGTTAGCAGTAGGGAAATAGCGATTGCGGGAATTAAAAAGGCAAAAATTAACACACAATATTGAGCAACTTGTGTCCAAGTGATGCCTTTCATGCCCCCTAAAACGGCAAAAAATCCCACAATCACCATGCCAATCACAACACCTGTTTCGATGTTAACTTGGAGGAAACGACTAAAGACAATTCCCACCCCTCGCATTTGTCCAGCGACGTAGGTTAAAGAGACAAAAATTGCCGCAAAAACTGCCACTAAACGAGCTATATTTGAATAATAGCGATCGCCCACAAAATCAGGAACCGTGTACTTACCAAACTTGCGTAAATAAGGCGCCAAAAGCAACGCTAACAACACATAACCGCCCGTCCATCCCATCAAATAAATGGAACCATCGTATCCCAAAAAAGAGATTAATCCCGCCATCGAAATAAACGAAGCCGCAGACATCCAATCCGCCGCAGTTGCGGCACCATTAGCGAGGGCAGGAATGCCTTGTCCAGCCACATAAAATCCTTTACTATCTCGAACTCTCGAACTCCAACCAATATAGAGATAGAGAATAAACGAGATCAACACTAAAATAGTCGTCCAAACTTCTACTGACATGATTTAATCTCTCCGTTTAATATCGTATTTGCGATCCAGTTTATCCATCTGATGGGCATAGACAAAAATCAGAATAACGAACACATAAATTGATCCTTGTTGGGCAAACCAAAAGCCTAACGGGACGTTACCGAGAGAAATATTATTCAAGACAGGAACCAGAATAATTCCGCATCCTAAAGAAACAAATGCCCAAATAATCAGGAGAGTGATAATTAATTTGATATTGGCACGCCAGTAGGCTTGATGCCGTTCTTGAGAGTTGGGATTCATGATATTTTGAGAGGTGAAAAGACTAACTATACTTTCACTCAAAGTTGAATATTTTGCTATTATTAATCAAAAGGTAGATCCTTAGACAAAATATTATAAAAGTTAATCAAATTCAGTTTTTCTAACAAGGCAATAGGCACCAGAAGAAACCCCAGCCATAAACGGATGGGGTCGTTGATCACTGAGAAATCTCAAAGCACCCTAAACATTAACTAACAGTCTAAATCCGTCACTGCCCCAACACTACTCGAAGACACCAACTTCGCGTATTTCGCTAAAACCCCTTTCGAGTAACGAGGTTGAGGCGGTTGCCATTTTTGACGACGTTCTTCTAACTCCTGATCCGAAATATTCAACTGCAATAACCGTTGTGAAGCATCAATAGTAATACTATCGCCTTCTTGCACCAAGGCAATTGTACCGCCAACAGCCGCTTCAGGGGCGACATGACCGACCACTAAGCCATAGGTACCACCCGAAAACCGTCCATCGGTAATCAAACCCACAGCATCGCCTAACCCCGCCCCAATAATCGCAGAAGTCGGCGCCAACATTTCCCGCATTCCGGGGCCACCTTTCGGGCCTTCATAGCGGACAACCAGAACATCTCCGGCGTGAATTTCACCCGCTAAAATCCGTTCTAAACATTCTTCTTCCGAGTCAAACACCCGGGCGGGGCCAGTCATTTGCGGTTTTTTGACGCCTGTAATTTTAGCAACACTGCCTTCTGGGGCGAGATTTCCCTTGAGAATGGCTAAATGTCCTTGCTTATAAAGGGGATTATCCCAGGGTCGAATTACCTGTTGATCAGGGGACGGTTGAGACGGAATATCAGCCAACTGTTCCGCAACCGTTTTTCCGGTAATGGTTAAAGCATCACCATGAATTAAACCCTGTTCAAGCAACATTTTCATAATCACCGGAACGCCCCCCGCTTTATGAAAATCTGTGGTAACAAATCGCCCACTGGGTTTAAGATCACATAAGACCGGAACCCGACCCCGAATCGTTTCAAAATCATCAATTGTCAGTTCCACACCTGCCGCATGAGCGATCGCTAATAAATGCAGGACAGAGTTCGTCGAACCGCCAACCGCCATAATCACCGCGATCGCATTTTCAAACGCCTTGCGGGTGAGAATTTGCCGAGGTAAGATGCGTTGATGAATCGCTTCGCGCAAGACAAAGCCAGATTTTTCCGTACTGTCAGCTTTTTCCGCATCTTCTGCCGCCATCGTCGAGGAATACATCAGACTCATTCCCATCGCTTCAAAGGCGGAAGACATGGTATTTGCGGTGAACATTCCCCCACAGGAACCCGAACCCGGACAAGCCTTGCGTTCGACTTGCAGCAAACGATCATCGTTAATTTTCCCAGCGCTGTGTTCACCAACAGCTTCAAACGCACTGACAACAGTTAAATCACAACCGTCTAAATTCCCCGGTTTAATCGTACCGCCATAGACAAAAATCGCCGGAATATTCATGCGAGCGATCGCAATCATCGCCCCTGGCATATTTTTATCACAGCCGCCAATCGCCAGAACCCCATCCATACTTTGGCCGTTACAAGCCGTTTCAATGGCATCTGCAATCACTTCCCGGGAAACCAGAGAATATTTCATCCCTTCGGTTCCCATCGCGATCCCATCACTAACGGTAATTGTCCCAAACATTTGGGGCATCGCCCCCGCCTGTTTTAAAGCGGCTTCCGCCCTTAACGCCAAATCATTCAATCCAACGTTACAGGGAGTAATCGTACTGTAACCATTGGCAATGCCGACAATCGGCTTATCAAAGTCTTCATCCCCAAACCCCACAGCCCGTAACATCGCCCGGTTCGGCGTGCGTTTCGAGCCTTGGGTGATGGCTTGACTTCTGAAGTTATCTGACATGAGTCTCTCCTGTCTCAAAGTTTAATGGTATGGTGGTCTGTTGCAAGTCAGTTAGATTCTTCCATCTTTTAGACTGTTGCGACGATCTGCCCATCGGGTTGTAGAGGTGGTATATCGCGTCTCTACCATTACCCAGTTTCCTTTCTCTGTTGTATCTATTGTCGCAGAGTGTGGGGATTTCTCATCCCTAAGTTGAGGTTGTGAAGGCACAGGTGAGAAACTATGCCAATCTGAGAGTTAAGATGGCAGTGTTTTGACGCTGAGTCTTCCATTGAATTTGGAAAGATGAAAGCTACAGCGTGAATCAGAAGAGTTAATCAAAAATTAGTTGAGGTAAATTATATGCAAGTTGATGAACTTTTGGAGCGATATGAAGCAGGTGAACGGATGTTTCGAGCCGTTAACCTGATTGGAGTAGATTTAGGAGGTGTTGATCTCAGTGAAGCGGTTTTAGTACGAGCGAACTTGCAAGATACAAACTTCATTAATGCTAACCTCACC
Source organism: Limnoraphis robusta BA-68 BA1 (assembly GCF_034932365.1). Classification (NCBI taxonomy): domain Bacteria; kingdom Bacillati; phylum Cyanobacteriota; class Cyanophyceae; order Oscillatoriales; family Sirenicapillariaceae; genus Limnoraphis; species Limnoraphis robusta. The sequence goes on from NZ_JAYGHR010000010.1 coordinate 15,100, forward strand.
CAAGTTAATTTTCGCGAAGCCAAACTGATGGGCGTTGATCTCAGCGACGCCAACTTAATGGAAGCTAACTTAATTGGCGCTAACCTGACTGAAGCTAAATTTGATCGGGCTAACCTGATGGGATCAAATCTTCGAGGTTCATCGTCTAAATTAGTCAGTCTCGCTCAAGCCAATCTCACCGATGCTAACCTGACTGAAGCCAATTTAGCCGAAGCGAATTTTGTTAAAGCGAATCTAACTAATGCTACCCTGATTCGCACTAATTTAATGAAAGCAAACCTGACGGGTGCTATTCTAGAAGGAGCAAATCTGACTAACGTCATTCTCCGAGAGTCTATCTTAGAAAAAGCAAACCTGATTAATGCTATTCTCAGTGGTGCATTATTAATTGGTGCCAACTTCAGTGAAGCCGATATGAGTCGAGTTACAATGATTGGGGCTGATTTGAGTGAAGCGAACTTGAGTGGCGTTAATTTACGAGCAGCTAATGTGAGTTGGACAACCCTGCGAGGCGCTAACCTCAGCCGAGCGCGACTCTACCGCACAAAACTGAGTTGGTCAAACCTGAGCGGTGCTAATCTGATGGAAGCGGTACTGCTTGATACTCGTCTTGATCGAGCGAACTTACGAGATGCAGACATTCGAGGAGCAATTTTACCGGATCGACGCGAGTAGATCAATATGTCAAATTGTAACGAATCTGAGTAACTTCCCCAGTGTAGCGTGCCACAATTGAACTAAAAGCTGGAGGCTCCCTGATGGAGATTAAAGAACTTTTAAAACGTTACACGACTGGAGAACGAGATTTCAGAAAAATTAACCTGATTGGCGCGAGTTTAATTCATGCTAATTTACCTGGGGTTAACTTTGCTGAAGCTTCCCTTGCTGGAGCAAATCTCAGCCGCACCATACTCAATGAAAGTAATCTCAGTAATGCCTTTCTATACGCTAGTAATCTCAGCTATATTCAACTTGGAAAAGGACAATTAATCAATGCTGATATGACGAAAGCTAACCTCGAAGGTGCCTTTTTAGTGAAGTCAGATTTGCAGGGCGTTAAACTCAGTGGAGCCGTTTTGCGAGGGGTGAATTTACGTTCAGCGAACCTGACTGGGGTAAATTTATGTGGGGCGAATTTAAGTGGTGTTAATTTACGTTCAGCTAATCTTACAGGTGCAAACCTCTGTTGGGCGAATCTCAGTTATGCTCGTTTAAATAGTGCTAAACTTGACGAAACTCGTCTCACTGGAATTAACCTCAACCATGCTCATTTAGTCGAGGTAGATTTGTCAAGACAGGATCTAAACGGTGTTAATTTTACTCAGGCGAACCTCAAAAAAGCGAACTTGCAAGAAACTGATCTCACCGCAGCCAATTTTCATCTCGCCCAAATGACACAAGCAAACCTGAAAAAAGCGACTCTACATGGCGCGAACTTAACTCAAGCTATTTTACAACAATCCAATCTGACTGAAGCGGTTTTGCTGAAAGTTGATCTATCTGAAGCTGATTTAATTCAAGCTGATTTAAGGGGAGCAAATTTGAATCTTTCAACTCTAGCAGGTGCGAACTTAACGAGCGCCAATCTACAAAATTCTTATCTCTGGAAAGCTGATTTACGCGGTGCAAATTTATCCGGTGCTGACTTACAAGGTGCGAGTTTACGAGGTGCAAATGTTGACGGTGCAAATCTGGATGGTGCCATTTTAACAAACACCATTATGCCCGATGGTTCCACTTGTGATCAAGCCGCGCATTTGTGTCTTTGTTCTTAAAAAGATTATCCTCAAGTCTTCGTAAAACTCATGCCTTATTTAACCGATACCGAACAAATTAAAGCCGTTATTAATCAACTGTCTTCTGCTCAAATTTTGTGGATTGATACAGAAGTTGCAGATTATAAAAGTCAACCTCGGTTATCTCTGATTCAAGTTTTAACAACAGTCAATGATCAAACAGACGATCACTTCTACCTCTTAGATGTTTTAGACAAAACGGAATTAATCAGTCATTTTATTGATGTGATTATGATCAATCCCGCCATTGAAAAAGTCTTTCATAATGCCAACTATGATCTAAAACTTTTAGGAAAAAAACAGGCTAAAACTGTCACCTGCACCCTAGAAATAGCCAAAAAAATCCCCTATTATTTACTTCCCGTTCCCAACTATCAACTGAAAACCTTAGCAACAACATTAGGCAACTTTAGCAATATTGATAAACAAGAACAAAGCAGCGATTGGGGACAACGGCCTCTCAGCAAAAAGCAACTTGAATATGCTAAAATGGATTTAGTCTATTTAGCTAATATTCATCAACATTTGCTCCAACTGCAAGCCAAATCTTCACCCGATCCCACAACAGAAAACCTCGATACACTCGCCACTCGTTATCAAGAAATCGCCGAACAATGGAAACTCTTCGACTCAGAAATCACTCACATTCAAGAGCGTCTCAAACAAGCAATGAAAACTCAACAAATTTCAGAAACAGATAGCTTTAAACTCACCAGTTCCCAACGCAAAACCCTAAAAACTTCCTTGACTGAACTCTCCCAATTGATTCAAACTCAAAACCTAGATTTTGATTTCCCTATTACCCTAACTCAAGACTTACAAAAACAACTCGGAAAAACCCTAGAACAACTTCCAACCCAAGAACAACAAACAACCATTTGGCGTCTGATTCCCAAATCAAAAGAATAAAAACCACGCTCGACACGCTCGACACAAAGAGAAAAAAAACTTCGTGTCTTGGTGTCTTGGTGGTAAATTTCCCGGATTTTGATGACGCAACCCCAGACTAAATAGATGTCTCATGTTTAGCAGGTAATAAATAAACAATACCCGAAATCCAGGTGATAGCCACAGCCGCCCAAAACGCCACTAAACTAACAATATCCCACTCAGAAGATAGAGGCGCAATTAATAAACAAATGGCGATAATTTGAATAACCGTTTTCAGTTTTCCCCAGAGGTTCGCCCCTGATATTTTAGTTTGATTCACCCGCCAACCTGCGATCGCTAATTCTCGTGCTAAAATCAAAAATACACCCCAAGCAGGAACTTGTCCGAGTTCAACCAAAGCCAAAAGCGGCGCCAACACCAGTAATTTATCCACCAATGGATCAAGAAATTTCCCCAGATCAGTCACTTGGTTAAGTTTCCGCGCCAGGTAGCCATCCAGCCAGTCTGTAGAAGCGGCGACAACAAAAACCGCCAAACACACCCAGCGACTCTCTAGCGTCGGTTCATGCAAGCCATACAGGAGTATGGGAACACCCAGTAAACGAGAAAACGTGATCCAAGTGGGTAAGTTCATTGAAAGTATTGATTCGTTTATCGCCTCTACAATCTTAAAATCTAGCAGGAATTTCCCCGCTAGACTTGAGCCTAAAGGCATATTTCAGAAGGTTTAAGGTAAAATTTAATAAAGTACAACCTTGATTAACAAGCTCCGTCTTTATTCAGAACGGCTGTAATCGTTTTCATAATCAACACGATATCATAAAATACAGACCATTTGCGCTGATAGTTAATATCCATCATCACAATTTCTTCAAAATCATCAATACTCGAACGACCATTGGCTTGCCATTCTCCTGTAATTCCCGGTCGAACATCTAACCGTCTCCAGTGATGCTCTTCGTATTTTTCAACCTCATCTGGAGTCGGAGGACGAGTACCCACGATGCTCATTTCTCCGCGCAAAACATTCCAAAATTGAGGAAATTCATCGAGACTCGTTTTCCTTAAAAATTGACCTAAACGGGTAATGCGAGGATCGCGATCATTCTTGAAAATATGACCTTTGGCTTGGTTTTCTACCAAATGCTTCATCTGATCCGCATTAACAACCATCGATCTAAATTTCCACATCCGAAAGGGTTTTCCCCGAAAACCACAGCGAATTTGACTGTATAAAAGGGGGCCTGGATCATCAAAATACATAATGATCGTGATAGGAATGGCTATGATTGCTGTAATTGATAATCCAACTAAGGCTACCCCAATATCGATTAAGCGTTTAACTTTTGAACGAACAGAAGGATGGACTCTTGTTCCAAATTGGAAAGGATTAGAAGGGTTTCCTTCAATTAAATATTTGCTGGCTGAGTGGATAGATGATTTGGAAATACCAGTCACAACTGTTTACCCCGGTGATTTTTTGGTGAATTGAGACTCCAGTTTCATTCTAAGTAAATTTGTTATTAACCGGAAGTTTTACGTTGAACTTTCCTCAAAATTTTACGAAATCTTTAAACTCAATGACTATTTTATTCACAAATCCCCTGAGTTTGTAAAATTGCCGTCAGATTTTTTATTGTGCGCTGATCAGAGGATCAAGCATTCGGAAATGGCCGATTTCACACTCTCAAATCCTCTGCAAAAAAGAGAAAATTGTAATTCAATATACAAAATATTGATGATCAATCTGATACGAGTATTCAGGAGGAGTCCATCTAAAAGGGAATCACCGCAGGCTCTTCTAAAGATTGTTGATAGTCCGAAAGCAGTTGCTTGAGATACTGACGAACTTGATCCGCTTGTTCACGATTGAGGCGATAACAGCGATCGCCCTCTTGTATAAACAAATTCCCCTCGCTGAGACGTTGATAATCGGGAGTTTGTCGAGAAGCCGGATGAATCAATAAAAGTTCTGGCTCCCTGGGGATTAACCCTGGTGGAAGTTGCGCTTTTAAAATGTTGAGAATTCGCGACTGACAGGAGCGGGTATTAATTCCGCGACTTTCCAACAATTGCATCACCTGATCAATAGACAAGGATCGCTCCTCAAACCCATTTAACAACTCTGTCAGCAGAAAATAATCACTATACTGATGTCGGGAGCGATCAAGAACTTGAGGATAAAGCGGTAACGTCGCCAAACCCATCGCCACCTGAACCTGATCCCACAAAAACCCCTCCTCAACGCCGATTTCTCGACTATCATTTTGAAAAATCATCGCACTGGGTAATTTTTGTCGCAACCAACGATTTAACTTAGTCCAAACTCCATTTCCGCCCAAACAAATGGCTTGATTAATTGCGAGACTAGAAATTCCAGCTTTCGCGATCGCATGATTGAGTTCAGAGTTAAACTGATTAATAAACGGAACCAAAACCAAGCGTTCTAAATCTGTCCAGTTGAGTTCCCATTGATAATCCTCAATGTTTAACCTGTAATGTTGTTGTTGAGGAAGAATAACTTTTAAAGATTTTGCAGCTTCCAACAACGCCACCCCCAAAGGCTGACTGTTTAACTGTTGCTGAAGACGATAACGATGCTGTAAATCAGGACATCCTGTTTGCGGTTTGATCAACTCTTGCTCCGAAAATACCTGAGATTGTAACCGTTTTCCTGTGGGCGAGTTTAACAATAACTGACAAACAATATCGAGATCTAGTGCATCTCCCCCATAAGCCCAACTATGACAAAAAAAATCAGCATGAGTCAAATCTTCAATGGGATCAGGAAGTTCAACCAAAGCAATTTCTGTTGTTGTTGCTCCCGCATCGATGACTAATACACCGCCATCTGAGATTGATATCATCCCATCAGAACGCAGTTGAGCCAACATGATGGCGATCGTTTCTTCTAACCATAAAATATGCTCAGAGCTTTTGACAAGATTCGCATCTAAAATCGCTTTCTCCACATTCAAACGATAAGCTTGCGTTCCCTGACAGGGAAAACCAACAATCACTCCAGCTAGGTGTTTGAGAACAGAATCAAGGGTTTTTGAGTCTAAACCGATCGCTCCACAGGTGTAGAATTTGGGTAACATCAAACCTTTGAGTGGCTTTTGAGACTCCTCATGGGTTAACGTCGAGAGTAATAGCTGTAAAGCCCGTTGAAACTTGCCTAAAAAAACCGTTTGATTGTCGGATAATTGGATCAACGGTACCGGAACTTGGCTGACTTCTGAAGCGGTATCCTGAGTAATTCTGACGTAGGGAATAGCAATATTAAGATAGGGCTTGAAATTTTTTAATTTTCGCTCCTTACCGTTGGGTGTTTCCTGCCAGTCTACTTCACAAGGTAGGCGAAAAGTCACCTGATCGGAATCAGAGGGACTGTTAGTGTTGCTTTTCCAATAAACAGGATACACTTTTTGACTGTTACGGTTCAGTAAACAGGCGGACAGTCCTGTTCCAAGATCAAGTGAAAGATACCATTGATCCGGTGCTGTTTTTCGGTCTTTACTGTTGTACTCAGGTGGCATAATTACTGTTGCAGTTTCCGATTCAAAGCCTCAAAATTGAGATCGTCTGATTGTTCATCTGGGTGAGTTGTTTCTCCCTCGTTTTGATCGAGATCATCGAGCAGTTCATCAAGGTTCATTTCAGACGCACTGGCTTCAGCAAAGGGATTAAGCTCAACGGGAGAAGTTTCAGACCATAATTGCTCAAAAGTCTCGATCTCCTGAGTTGTTGGGAGTGGGTTGGAAAAGTTAGGTGTTGTGTGATCTTCCCCAATAAAAGATTGCTGTTCTAAATTCAACAAATCTTCCTCAAGTTGTTGTCTGATACTCTTATCAACCATCAGGTGAGTGTCTAGCTGATCATCGTCGTCTTCTTGTTGCTGATCATGGGGTAAAAGGTTTTCCAGGGGTGAAGCATGAATATAGCCTTCTTGATCGAGGAGTTGATGGATCGGATCGGGTGGCGTAGTCGGCTGAGTTGGGGTAACAGAAGGTGAACGTAAGGCTTGAGACTCGACGAATACGGCTTCCCTTAAGTCCAACGCTCCGAAGACATCATTCACCTGATTGACGCCCTCTGAGGAGATTTCTAGGGGGTTTTCCTCTGGTGTTGAGTCTGGATCTAAAGATACAATCACCTCGGTTGTGTTGAGAGTGGATTCTTGTAGGCCCTCAAGGGTTGGGGAAATTTCCAGTTGCGGTGCGACTAACTCTAACTCTACCCTGTCAGGGGGATCATTTTGAGTCGGGGTTTCTTCGGATGATTCCTGTTTTGCTAAACAGGGAAGGTTGAGCAGCTCCGATTGATCAGAGTCTAGCTGTTGAGATAAAGTCACATCTGGCATCGTAGCGATTGGTTCAGGGTTTCTGGAGGCAGAAACAGCAACAGATGTCACCAGAGACTCTAACTGCTGTGGGGGAAGTTCCACCCCAGCATAGGGGAACAATTCCTGTACTCGTTCCTTCGATGAAGGATAACGATAAGTTGCTGTCGGCTCAACAAATACCGTTTGCACCCGTGCGGGAGATTGAGGCTCTTGACTCAGTTGAGAAGCGGTTTCGGCTTGTTGTCGCTGCTGTCTTAACAGTCGCAGTTCTCGGATCAGAACCCTTCGCTCTTGCCGCATTGCCTGGATTTCTGCTTGAATCGTTTGAGTCAACTGAGTTTGTAACTGTTGAAATTCCTGACGAATTGCCAGTCGCAAAGATTGTTCCAACGAGTCGAGTTGCTGTTGAGAGTCGGGGATAATATCCAGACTCCCTGAAGAGAGACTTTCGGAGTGAGACAATAAATAACTTCTGACCTGTTCTAAAACTTGGCGTGATTGAATGATGCTATCTCCCAGGACAACCAGAGGTGGCCGAGGATTGGATAAGCTCAACGCTTTGTCTATATTCAAGATCAGAGCTTTGATGCGATCGCTTTGAGCAGTCACGGCTAGAACCTCCCCCTAAAACTGATACCATGATAGGCTAGGGAAAGAGCGTACTCAAGTAGAACTAGCCCCTATTTTAGATCCTCTCTAACCATCGCTGAAGCGAAATTTACAGTATGAGACCCTCATGGAAGATCGGTACTTCTCCCGCGAGACGCAATCTGATATCATTCAGATGATCCTCTCCACATCTTTCTTTCAAGGTTTGCCGACTGAGGCAATAGATAAAGCCACATCTCACGTTGTCGGCCGCCAACATCCTCCAAACCAAGTCATTTTATTGGAAAATGATTGGGGGAGTTCCGTGTATTTTATTCTTGATGGTTGGGTCAAAATTCGTACCTACAACCTAGACGGTAAAGAAGTGACACTCAATATCTTGGGAAAAGGAGAAATATTTGGTGAGATGGCCGCCTTAGATGAAGTTCCCCGTTCGACAGATGTGATCACCCTTGCTCCTACTATGATTGGGAATATGCCCGCCCAGGATTTTGTAGAACTGATTAACACTGAACCCAAGGCGGGTATTCGGTTAGCGCAATTGATGGGAAGGCGTCTACGTCAGGTGAACCGACGACTACGGCTGCGAGAATCAGACAGCACCTCCCGAGTTGCTGATATTTTGTTGTTTTTGGCAGAAGGACAGGGAAAAACCACCGAAGAAGGCACCCAAATTCCCAATCTTCCCCATCGGGAGTTAAGTGGCTTGAGTGGACTGGCACGGGAGACAGTAACCCGAGTTCTCAGTAAACTGGAGAAGAAAGGATTGATTCATCGCGATCGCGATGTTCTCAGTATTCCAGATGTTCACGCTTTAGAGCGAATTCTCGTCTAGTCCTGGACGCACTGATTCCTGTTGCTCCTTGATTCTCTTTTGAGTCAAACCACCCCTTCTCCCCCCAGATTTTTTGTGACAAAGACCAAAAAACCTCACCCTTCCAGTCCCCTTTTCTCTCAAAATCAAAACAACGCTCAACCCGACAAAAAGCCTCGTTCTCCCATTCCGATGGTGGAAACGGCATTTCTCGCCAGTACAGCGAGTCTCATTTGGTTTGCTAACTATTATTTTCCGATGGGGCCTGTGTTGCGGGTGTTTTTTCCTTTACCGATTGCTTTGCTGTACTTACGCTGGGGAAAGCGAGAAGCCTGGATGGGTGCTTTGACTTCCCTGCTGTTACTGACGGTTTTGATGGGGCCTACTCGCTCGATTATCTACTTGATTCCCTACGGTTGGATGGGAGTTGTGATGGGGGGTTTGTGGAAACGTGGCGCTAACTGGTTTGTTTCCATTGGAATTGGTGCGATTATCGGCTCTTTTGGCTTCTTTTTTCGCTATTGGTTATTATCGATTTTACTGGGTCGAGATCTCTGGGTTTATGCCACAACTCAAATTACAGAATTAGCGGAATGGATCTTTATCAAGTTAGGAATACTCGCTCAACCGAGTTTAACCCTTGTTCAAATCCTTGCCATTGTCATGGTTGTCGTTAATAGTGCGATTTATCTGTTTGTGGTTCATCTGGTGGCGTTATTATTGCTCGATCGCCTCAAAAGCCCCATTCCTCGCCCTCCCGCTTGGGTGCAAGTTTTACTCGACTACGAAGGTTGATTCAGGCAACAGGCAGAAGGCAGAAGGCAACAGGCAACAGGCAGAAGGCAACAGGCAGAAGGCAACAGGCAGAAGGCAACAGGCAGAAGGCAACAGGCAGAAGGCAACAGGCAGAAGGCAAAAACTGGTCACTGGTCACTGGTCACTGTTCACTGGTTACTGTTCACTGGTCACTGGTCACTGGTCACTGTTCACTGTTCACTGGTCACTGTAAACTGTCTCCCCACCCCCGACCTATAATCATTTCATCTGAGGACTGTGACTGTACTTGTCTATTGTCAAGCGGAACGGGCGAACCACTGGTTAAAACAATATCGCGGAGGTCAGCCAATTTTTGCCTGTGTTTTGGGGTTTACTGAAACTGGCTTGATTCCAGGTATTTCGGCTGCGGGTGCCACGCCTAAAGATCGCCAATATACCTGTGTTGCGGATGCCGAATTTCTCTACAACGGCCCCCAACAATCACCTGAATATCCTTTACCGCCTCTAAATGCCGGGGCTTCCCCGGTGTTGATTTCTCGGGCGGTTGTCGAGGGCTTGAAGATTCCGCTTTGTCTGTTGAATGCGGGATTACCTGTGGCTTCTGCGGTTCCTACGATTGATTTAGGGGGAGTTCCGGCAAAATGTGTCAGTTCGGGTCAAGCAATGGATTTAAGCACGGTTAAACACCTATTTGAACAAGGGTTAATTTGGGGTGAACGACTCGCCCTGCAAGCAAATTCCCCCAGTTATATGATTATCGGTGAATGTGTTGTTGGGGGTACGACTACGGCTTTAGCAGTCTTGCTCGGTTTGGGGTTCGCCGCCCAAAATAAGGTTAATAGTAGTCATCCTGATTGTAATCATCATCAAAAGTTGGCGATCGCAACGGCGGGACTACAAGCGGCGAACTTATGGCATCCTCAATCGATTCAGGGTTTAGATCCTCTGAAATTAGTAGCTGCTGTTGGTGATCCGATGCAAATTGTCGTTGCAGCAATGACAATAGCCGCTAGTCGTACTGTGGGAGTTCTTCTAGCGGGGGGAACACAAATGCTGGCGGTTTATGGTTTAAGTGAAGCGCTCGTTAACTATTTTGATTTAGATTGGCACCCGGAACAAGTGATAGTCGGAACAACCCGTTGGGTGGCTGAAGATCCAACTGGCGATACAGTAGGACTAGCTCAAGAAATTGGTTCTGTTCCCCTACTGGCTACCCCTCTCAACTTTTCAACTTCCCGTTATCCTCAACTGCGAGCTTATGAGCAGGGATATGTTAAAGAAGGGGTCGGGGCTGGTGGATGTGCGATTGCGGCTCATTTAAAAGGTTGGAACTCTACCCAACTGCTAGATGCGATTGAAGCTTTAGCCGATCAATATCAAGCTGTTGTAAACCGTGATCAAATGTAGAGACGTTAACTAGAACGTCTTACAGAGTTAGTAATGAGTTCTCTGGGCGAGCAACTGTTCTTCTAAGGCGGCGATCCGGTTGTAAGCAGCTGTTAGTTGAGCTGTCAGTCTCTGAACTTGCAGATCGGCGGTAATGTTGGGTTCTTCTCGATGAATCATCACTTTGGTTGTGATGTAGTCGTCATCGCTTAAAACATCTTTATGTTCTAATCTCGACTCGAGCGAAAGGTGTCGCCTGGTAAAAGATTGACTGTGAGTAGGTTCTACTGGGGATTTTCGATTTTCGGTTTGGGTGGGTGATTGGGATGTGATCAATTCGCCTACTCTGTCATTGACTTGCATAACGATTTCGTAAAGTCGATCAACTTTGTGATTCAAAGCGATGACTTGTTGGTTGAGCGTATCCATGAAAATTCCTTTACTGTCTTTAGTGGATTTCTATCTTTAATCCTAGACAAAAAATTGCTCAACTGGGAAGTTACTTCTACATTATTTAACTTTTACCCTCAAACTCTCATTAAAGAAATTTTAATTCTCTGCTTTTGACTCTCACCCAAAAGAAGCCAAATCTTTGCTGAGATTGCCGTAGGAGTAAAAAGCTGTTTCACTTCCGGCTCTTGATATGGCCTATTGTTATCCTTGGGTTGTATAGACCCTCTGCTTTTATACTTTTGATAGATTGAACTCGACTATTTTTGATTAATTTCCCTGCTCAGAGCGGCTGATCAACATTCATAAATTGGCAGTTACTTGATTAATAATCAAAGCAAAATCATTAAAAATAATGATAAATTTTCACTGAATCTGTCTGAAAGAGTCGCTGATTGTCTTGTCTAGAATTTAAGCCTAAATTACCCAGTTCTTGATTCAAGCCTAATAGTATTTTTTAGATCTCTACCGTTTGGAGGATTAATCACTCAGTCCGGTTTATGAAAATTTGTGATAAACTGAAACAAAAATCTAATCTTTCTCATAAAGATTTGCTGTAAATCAGTAAAATCTTGGCTTGAATTCAGGGTTTTGTATCAAGGGCAACTGCACTCTGATTTTTGGGTCTTATATTCTCAGTTGTAATTAAGAGCCGCAAATTTCTCATCATACCGGAAATTCTCAAGAGACTCTTGTAATCACAAAAAACGACTGTTGAGATTGCCATGTTGAGGTTTTTGTGTGTATATTAAGAAATATAACAAAATCCGAGCCAGGGTACTTAAACATTGCGTTTTGTACTTCAGTAGAACCGAGAGGAGGACTTCTTTAAATGAACGCACCGATCCAACAAATCAAAAGATATACAGTACCTCAAATCGAACAATATTTTCGCCAATCAGAAGGAATGTGGCATTCTGAACGTCGGTACTACACGCTCCCGGATGGAAAATCTCAAGAATGGGTTAGCCGTCTGACGGTGAAATTTTTAGCCCAAGGTAGCCCGGAACTGATCAAACTGGCTGAACTGCACAACCTCAGCGATCACGAAGTATTATTCTGTGGTTCTTATGTAGAATGGTTAAGCACCCGCTCGACAAGCGATCGCCCCCAATCAGAAGGGTCAACAATTTTTGGGGTATTGGGAAATATTCTGTATCGCGATCGCGGTTTTGCGACAGATAAACCCATCAACGCTAAATATTATCTTCCCAATCCAGACACATTATGCTTGCGAACCGAGTACAATAATTCTGTATTCGAGGAAGAAATCAAACACATCGGCACGAAGTACCGAACCCGTCAGTCGATTATCACCAGAGCGGGTGAACAGCAAATGATTGGTCAGTATCTAGAAAAACGAATTCAGTAACACCTGTGAAGCGACGGAATTTTCTCCTGGGGACAAGTGCTATTACGTTAGGAAGTATCGCAGTCGGGTGCCGACAGAAAACGGCATTCAGAATCGAACTCTTAAAAGGTTCAGTCCCCGTCCAAATGGTCAGTAAGTTCCGTCAGGGACTCTTAGATCGTCCTGTGATCGATTTTGTTCCTCAGCCTCAACTCAAAGACCTCTATGGCTTGCTACAACAGAACTCTGCAACCACAGATTTAGTCATGCTTGGGGATTTCTGGTTGAGTGCTGCTATTCAACAGAAATTACTACAACCTCTCGATGCGAGTGTTTGGCAACAGTGGAATCAACTCCCGCAGCAATGGCAAGCTTTAGTCACCCGCAACCGTGAAGGACAGTTAGATCCCCAAGGGCAAGTCTGGGCGGCGCCCTACCGTTGGGGAATGACAGTCATCGCCTATCGAGTCGATCAGTTTAAATCTCTCGGTTGGACACCGAAAGATTGGGGCGATTTGTGGCGAGAAGACATCCGTCATCGCTTTTCTGTTCTGGATCATCCTCGGGAAACGATTGGTTTAATCTTAAAAAAACTGGGTTCATCTTACAATATTACAAATCTGGAGCGGGTTCTTAGCTTAGAAGAAGAACTGCGTCAACTCCACCGCAACGTTAAACTTTATGACTCTAATAATTATCTCAAACCATTAATTACCGGAGATACTTGGTTAGCGGTTGGTTGGTCTACTGACTTTCCCGAAAAGATTCGCCGTCAACATAATCTCGCCGTTGTCGTCCCGGCGTCGGGAACCCGCCTTTGGACTGATTTGTGGGTACGCCCTGCCTCTACAAAACCTGTCTCTGAAGTTCCCTTAGCCCAACAGTGGATTGATTTTTGTTGGCAACCGGAAATAGCAACTCAAATGTCTTTACTCACGGGTACAACCTCCCCCATTGTTCCTCAGATGAACCCCAATGAGTTACCGTCCGCCCTGCGAAATAATCCCTTACTGTTTCCAAAAGCAGAAATTTTAGAGCAAAGTGAATTTTTGCTTCCTTTACCCGAATCTACTTTAGAACAATACCGATCTTTGTGGACAAAAATTCGCACAGAAACAGTTGGGAGTTGATCAAAAAAACACGCTCGACACAAAGAACACTAAGAATAAATCTTTGTGTCTTCCTTTCTTGGTGGTGAAATAAAAAAACACGAAGACACAAAGAACACCAAGAATAAATCTTCGTGTCTTCCTTTCTTGGTGGTGAAATCAAAAAACACGAAGGCACAAAGAACAGTAAGAATAAATCTTTGTGTCTTCCTTTCTTGGTGGTGAAATCAAAAAACACGAAGGCACAAAGAACAGTAAGAATAAATCTTTGTGTCTTCCTGTCTTGGTGGTGAAATCAAAAAACACGAAGGCACAAAGAACACCAAGAATAAATCTTCGTGTCTTCCTTTCTTGGTGGTGAGTTTCTTCAGACAAAGAACAGTAAGAATAAATCTTTGTGTCTTCCTGTCTTGGTGGTGAATTTTTACCCTAAAAAATCGGATGACGCTGAATAAAAGCTGTCATTGTCGCCGCATCAACAGCCGGGGAAAATAGGTTTCCTTGTCCGTATTCACAGCCAATTTGTTGAATGATTTGTTTTTGTTCGAGGGTTTCTATTCCTTCTGCAACGATGCTAAACCCTAAGCTGTGAGCGAAATTGGCGATCGCTTCGACAAATTTTGAATTGGAGTTTGGGGAAGTCATTTGACTGACAAAGGAGCGATCTATTTTGAGGGTATCGATGGGAAAACGTTGTAAGCGATCTAGGGATGAATAACCTGTGCCAAAATCATCAATTAAAATTTGAATTCCCATTTGTTGGAGTTGAGTTAGGCGTTTGGCTACCCATTCTAAATGTTCGGCGATCGCACTTTCGGTAATTTCTAGGCGTAAATTGGCTGGGGTTAATTCTGTTTCCTGCAAAATTTGTTGAACTTGACGAACGATTTTCTTTTGAGAAAATTGTTGTCCGGCGACGTTCACACTGACTGATATATTGGGATCTAATCCCTCTTGAATTTGCCATTGTCGAAGTTGTTGACAAGCGGCTCGTAATACCCATTCTCCCAGGGGAACAATTAACCCGGTTTCTTCGGCAATGGGAATAAATTCACCGGGAGAAATTAAGCCTTTTTTTGGATCGGGTAAACGAACTAAAGCTTCAAAACTCTTGATTTTTCCTGTTTTTAAACAAACGATAGGTTGATAGTAAACTTTGAGTTTGGAAGACTCTATGGCGGCTCGTAGATCATTTTCTAAACGGAGTCGCATTAGCGTATTCATCTGCATTTTGCTATCAAAAATCGCATAGCGTAAGCTACTATGATGCTTGGCGTGGTACATGGCGATATCAGCATCTCTGAGTATATCGGTGCTATGTTTGTAGGAATGATTGGCTGCATAGTAATGGCTGAGGGTAATTCCAATACTGGCACTGATTGACACCGATTGATCTTCGAGAAGAAAAGGTTCTTGCAGTGTGGCGAGAATGAGTTCGGCGACGAGAATACTATCAGAAATTCCTTGAATTTTGTCTAATAAAATTGCAAATTCATCTCCGCCCAAACGTGCCAAGGTATCGTTAATATTAATGCAGTGTAGGAGTTTTTTGCCAACGCGAATCAGTAATTCATCTCCGGCTAAATGTCCTAAGCCATCATTAACCAGTTTGAAGCGATCTAGATCAATGAATAAAACGGCAAATAAGTGATCAGAATGTTGACGGGCTTGATTGAGGGTTAACTGAAGTTTATCCATAAAAAAAGCCCGGTTGGGTAAACGAGTTAACGAGTCGTGATAAGCGAAATAAAAGAGTTTAGCTTCGGCTTGTTTGCGTTCACGAAGTGCAGCTTGCTGTTGGCTGAGATCGGTTTGAGAACCCACCATGCGGATGGGATCACCCTGATCATTCCACAGGGCTTGACCCCGATGTAAAACCCATTTGTAGCTGCCATCTTTGCAGCGAATACGGTATTCTGTGCTGTAGTTATGGGTTTTTTGGTCTAAATGATCTTCAATGGCTTTGAGGACTCGTTCTCGATCTTCGGGGTGAATTTGCTTTTCCCACTCAGCCAGATGGTTATTGATTTCGTGGTCTTCATAGCCTAACATTTCCTTAGCACGCGGCGAGAAGAACAGTTCATTGGTTTGGACGTTCCAATCCCAAATTCCATCATTGCTTCCCTGAAGGGCTAATTTCCACCGATCTTCACTGATTTTGAGGGCTTCATCTAACTGTTTTAAACTGCTACTTCGGGGCTGATTTCTCTGTTCTAGGTTTTGGTTAATCCGTTCGAGGGTCGCCTGGGCTTGACTTGAGGTATGGTGATAATCGGGGGGAATTTTTTGGATAAATTTTGATTCGGGTGTGACTAATACAATTAACCAGTTTAAACCGCGACTATCATTAAAGGGAAATACATCGATTAACTGAATTTCCTGATTCCAGGTGAATTCTAACTGATGATCTGAGTTGATTTCAGCAAGATTTTCAAAATGTTGGTATAAATAAAGGGTGGTGGCTTGAATTAAGCGATCGCTACTGTGGATAGCCTTTAAATAGGTTGCGGTTTGAGTCGGATCGACAGTCAAAGGATGAGTCATAGAGGAACTTGCAACTAATGTACCAGAAGGTTCGACAATAAAAGCAATACTCCCCTGATCAACGGTGAGTGTTTTGAGAAATTCACCGATGTGAGATAAAGACAGATCACAGCCTAAAACACCCATAAAACAGTTTTTCGCATCATATAACGGTAAAACCGCCATCAAACCGAGTTGAACTTGAATGGTGTTAGAATATTGATAAATCGGACTCCAAGTGGCACAATTAAACTGTTGAGCCGTTTGATACCAAAGCCGATGACGAGGATCGTAGTTCGGACACAAACCAATTGGCTCAAAGGTGCTATTTCCACAATCATCGAGAGCATAGATGTATTTGTTTACACCTGTTGTTGGGGTTTTGATTTCGAGTGTTGGTGTGTGATCCGCGAGTAAAGTAATCCCGATATATTTCCCGGTGTTGTCACCCCAATTCATCCCACTGACACTATCAAAAATCTGGATTTGTTGCCAAAAATATTGCTGTATGCTCTCGAAATTATTGCGATTGATCTGAGCATATCGGATTGCATTGGCGTTAATCTGATTAACTTGGTGAGGTGTATCGAGATAGGTTTTGAGGTATGCTGAAATATGAGCCGCAGTTTTACGGCGCAATTGACCCGCTAAATCGAGAACGGCTCTTTGTATTGGAGTTAAGGATTGTGATTCCATTGTATGATCGAACGCACCTTGTAATAGAGCTTTGAAGAAAGGCATAGATAGGATTACGAGTTCAAAATGAATCCATTATTCTGGAGTAGATCTTCCCTGATTGTCCGATGAGGAACTGTTAAAATTACTGATTAAATCAGTGACCCCTTTAGTAGATCAGTGAATTGAGCAGTAGATTTATTAGAATCCTAGCAAAGCACTACAAATTTAGCATCCTCTCTTTCCGGATTTTATATCCAAATTATTGAGTTCTTTGTCCAATATGATTAAAATTCTCCATCTGTCTGATATCCATATGGGTAGTGGCTTCTCCCACGGACGTACCAACCCCGAAACGGGTTTAAACACTCGTTTAGAAGACTTTGTAAAAACTCTGGGACGGTGTATTGATCGGGCGATCGCAGAACCGGTTGATCTGGTGTTGTTTGGGGGAGATGCGTTTCCCGATGCGACTCCGGCGCCGTTTGTTAAACAGGCGTTTGCTCAGGAATTTCGACGGTTAGTGGATGCTGAAATTCCGACTGTTTTATTAGTGGGAAACCATGATCAATATTCTCAAGGACAGGGGGGAGCGAGTTTAGGAATTTATCGGACATTAGGTGTACCGGGGTTTGTGGTTGGCGATCGCTTAGAAACTCATAAAATTAATACTCGAAATGGGGAAGTTCAGGTGATCACGCTTCCTTGGTTAACTCGTTCGACTTTATTAACTCGTCCTGAAACGGAGGGGTTAACGTTAAGTCAGGTTAATGAGTTATTAATTGAACGACTTAAAATCGCAATGGAAGGGTTAATTCGACGGTTAGATCCTCAACTTCCGACGGTTTTACTGGGTCATTTAATGATCGATAAAGCCAGTTTAGGAGCCGAACGTTTTTTAGCGGTTGGGAAAGGGTTTAATATTCCTTTATCGTTGTTGATTCGCCCTTGTTTTGATTATGTCGCTTTGGGTCATGTTCATAAACATCAGAACTTGAATAAATCTAATGATCCACCAATTATTTATCCGGGAAGTATCGAACGGGTTGATTTTAGTGAGGAGAAAGAAGACAAGGGTTTTGTATTAGTGGAGTTGGAAAAAGGTCAGGTTAAATGGGAGTTTTGTGCTTTACCTGTGCGTTCTTTTTGTACAATAAAAGTCGATGTTTCTCAAGCTGAAGATCCCCAAGCTATGCTCCTTAAAGCGATTGAGAAAAAACCGATTGAAGATGTAGTCGTGCGGTTAATTTATCAACTGCGTTCAGAACAGATTGATTTGATTGAAAACTCTCGTTTACATGAAGCTTTAACTGCGGCTCATAGTTATAGTATTCAAGCAGAATTAGTCAGTCAATTGGCTCGTCCTCGTATTCCTGAACTAGATCGTCATACGCTTGATCCCCTCGCCGCTTTAAAAACCTATTTAGGGAGTCGCGAAGATCTCAAAGAGATTGAACAAGATTTGATGGATGCGGCGGAAGAGTTGTTAGCGGGGGCGACACCAGAAGAAGTAGAAGTTTAGTTTTTTGGCTGTTGTTTGTACTTCAAAACCCGCTCAATGGTTTGGATGATAAACTCAGCATCTGCGGAATTTTGTTGAGTGACTTGATGTTGCAGATTGGATGAATTGACAAGCTTTTCTAACTCATCTAAAACGGCTTCAGCCTGTTCAACGTGAGAAAGCATTGAGCAAGTAATCCGAGCGTCTTCAATGGCAGATTCTTGGAGTTCTTGTAAGTTAAAGTTTAGCTGATTTGCAATCGTATGAGTTTGATCACTGACTTTTGAGGTTTCACGAATCAGTCGATTAATTTCCAGGCTAATTTGACTGAATCCCTGGGGTTGAGGAGAATCAGATTGATAGGTAACAATGGCGGCTTGTACGGCTAGATGACGAACTTTTTGAATAATCTCTCCCAGCATTTGAGAAGTCGAATTGATGGCTGCGAGATCGTCAGCGATCGCTTGACTGATTTTAAATAAATGTTCAGTATTACGGTAGATCGAGTTTGAACCGACAAAGATCGCATAAAACGCTTTGCGAGTTTCTACAGAAATCCGTTCACTCATTCTCAGAAAATGCTGATTAAACTGAAGAATCGGTTGAGTATACTGAGCGAGTTTAGCTTTGCGTTTACTGTAGTCTTTATCATATTGCTTAAAAATTAAATCTTTCTCCTGTTTGAGTGATGCTGCATATTCTATAACCTTGTTTTTTTCTTGCTGCAATTTTTGCTCAAAGGTTTGTAATTTCAAGTTTTGTTGTTCTATTTGGCGACAAGAAAAATTTAACAGATTATTTTGAGCCAAAAGTAAGTTATAAATATCTAGGAGTCTAAATTCTCCTTGCTCTAACTCAATGATTATCGGTTCATAAACGAATTGTTTGGGTCGAGTTAATGCTTGATTCGCAGCGAATAAAATTGTACAGTTTTTAGACAAGACCAGAGGGGGAATTCGGATGACATCTAATAGCAATTGAATCGGTTGATTAAAATACAGATTTTTGCGATTGAGATTATTCATCTGTTCGCGGAAATTGGCTTTAGAAATCATCCCAACTAATTGATGATCATCAACCACAATTACACCCGGTAATTCGGGATTTTGATGAAATTCTTGGGCAATCACTCGTCCAGGTGTGGTAGAATTGACTTGGAAAGTATGGGAAATAAGATCTTCAACGGTAGACTCAAGGGTGATCCGAGATGAGCTGCTCATTCAACTAAACTCGTTCTAGGGATTGTGGACTGAAGCATTTTTTGATATCATACATATTGGTCACGGCAGTCCTATTCTGTCAAGTCGGAAAAAGAACGCCCCAACTCCATACATCTGTCAACTGCGATCAACGCTTAACATTCTGTTCTGTTCAGGCTGAACAAAGGAGTATCAACCTATTTTTCGGTTCCGCTTCTCTTGGTCTACACTCTGTTTGTACCTAAGTCTAGCTATTGTATTCAAAGTTAACACAATTCGCTTTCCATAGGAGCTAAACTCAGCAAAGATAATTAGGGGAACTCAGTCATGGACTCAGTAAAGCAATTTAGTGTTATCTTGACAATAGAACTAGAATAACAATCATACAGATACAATTGTGTTCTACCCATTTTGCTGTTGATTTTGATACAAACCTGTGGATAAAGCCCTGTATCAACAACTCGAACAAGAGAGACTTTTAAACCAAGTGACTAGCCAGATTCGCCAAAGTCTGGACTTGTCTGTTATTTTGTCAACAGCAGTTGAACGGTTGCAGCAATTTTTGCAGGTTGATCGCTTATTGATCTATCAGTTTGACTTTGAATGGTCTGTTCCTCCAGGCGAATGTATCCTAGAACGAGAAGGGGAAACAGAGGAACGAAAGCGAAATACTTCACCCCCTCGACTCCCGACTTCCTCTGGTTTGTCTTCAGTTAACAGCAATAGTCGCAAAGGATGTGTCACCTACGAAGCTCGTTCGTCTGATCAAATCTTGTCTGTTCTTCACTTAAGCGAAGCAGATAGCTGCTTTTTTGAAAAGCCAGAAGCTCAAGCAAAATTTACAAAAAGTCAGGCGTTTTTGATGATTCAAGATGTGGAGAATACCTATCAATCTTCACCCTGTTTTTTGGCGTTTTTAAAACAGATTAAAGTTCGCTCAAAGCTGGTTTTTTCAATCATTGTACAAAATCAATTGTGGGGATTATTAATCGCCCATCAATGTTTCCAACCCCGTTCTTGGACTGAGGATGAAAACAAGTTTCTCGCTCAAATAACCGAACATTTATCGATCGCAATTTATCAAGCCCAACTCTACGCCCAACTCCAACAGCAAAAGCAAACCTTAGAGCGACGAGTTACAGAACGCACACAAGCCCTTCACGACGCCTTATTAGCGGCTCAATCTGCCAATCGAGCGAAAAGCGAATTTTTAGCCACCATGAGCCATGAATTGCGAACGCCGCTCACCTGTGTCATTGGGATTTCAGCTACCCTATTACGTCTTTATTCTAACAGTGAAGAACTGCCAAAAATTCCCCGAGAAAAGCAGCAAGAATATCTAAAAAAAATTCACGACAGTGGAGAACATTTATTAGAACTAATTAACGATATTCTCGAACTTTCTCAAGTAGAAGCCGGAAAAACAGTCTTACAAATCAGTGAATTTTCTCTAACTAAACTCGCTCAACAGAGTTTATATTCCTTTCGAGAAAGAGCGCAAAAACAGGATATCATCCTCACCAGTGATATTCAGATAAAACCCGATCAAGATAAATTTTCGGCTGATCAACACCGAGTCAAACAAATTTTATCCAATCTATTAAGTAATGCGATTAAATTCACCCCAGAAGGCGGACGAGTTACTCTACGAGTTCGAGTTGATGGGAACACAGCGATTTTGCAAATCCAAGATACTGGAATTGGAATTCCCGAGGAACAACAACCTTTATTATTTGAAAAGTTCCAACAACTTGATTCTTCCTATCGTCGTCAATATGGCGGAACAGGTTTAGGTTTAGCGTTGACCAAACAATTAGTTGAACTTCATGGAGGAGCGATTAGATTTACCTCAACTGAAGGTATCGGTTCTAAGTTTACCGTTCACCTTCCCGCTCTACCTAATCTCTCTCCAAATTCTCAGCAACGAGTGAAAGCTTCTTCATTCAAAACCTCACTACAAACAATATACACTAATAACCCACGAGGTCGGTTTATCCTGATTGAAGATGATGAAGAAACAGCAACACTAATCTGTGAAATTCTAACGGCGGCGGGTTATCAAGTGGTTTGGTTAGTAGAAGGATTAACCGCACTCGGACAAATTGAATTGTTACAACCGACAGCCCTTATTGTTGATATGTACATAGCGGGTCAAGATGGTTATGAAATCATTCACCACCTAAAAAACACCAAAGCTACACAACAAATCAAAATTTTAGCAATCACAACTGAAACTGAATCTACATCTCCAGAAAGTGTCTTAATCACTCAGGCTGATGATTTTATTACCAAACCCATTCAACCGAATCAGTTACTTAATAAAATTATCAGTTGGGAGGCGCGAGAATAAAGATTAAACTTGTCCATCGCTTCAATTATGTTGATTCGTTACATTTGCAGCAAAATCCACTCAACTTGCTATGCTATAAAAGTTATTACTCAGTAAACAGTAACCTGTTGGGAAACTCCGGTTAAAATCCGGGGCTGTGCGGCAGCTGTAAGTCATGGACTCGCCAATTGACAAGCCAGAATGCCAACTCGTTACAGACCACTCTACATCCTGCCAAGCACAGGAAAGGGGCTTAAATGCTTATTAGTCAAACTCAAAATTTCAACCTCAGTCTTCCCCCTTTACCCTTGCAACGTCCTTTGTTGCTGATCGGACATGGGACTCGCGACACCGAAGGCCGCCAAACCTTCCTTGATTTTGCCGAAGCTTATCAAGCCCTTGACCATTCTCGTCCCGTTGTTCCCTGTTTTCTCGAACTCACAGGCCCAACTATTCAAGAAGGCATTGAACGCTGTCTCAAACAAGGCTACACTGAACTTTCAGCCTTACCTCTGCTCTTATTTGCAGCCCGTCACAACAAATTTGATATTACCAACGAACTTGATCGCGCCCGAGAAACCTATCCGCAACTCAAGTTTCATTATGGGCGTCATTTCGGTATCAGTCCCCTGATTTTTGACTTGTGGAAAACTCGTTTAGCAGAACTTGATCGCCCTGATATTGATCGTTCTGAAACCGTTATCCTCTTTGTAGGGCGGGGTTCTTCTGATCCTGATGCCAATAGCGATGTCTACAAACTCGCTCGAATGGTGTGGGAAGGAAGCGGTTATCAAACCGTCGAAACCTGTTTTATTGGAATTACTCACCCGCGTCTAGAAGAAGGCTTCCGTCGCGCCCGTTTGTATCAGCCCAAACGGATTATTGTCTTGCCTTATTTCTTGTTTACAGGCCTGTTAGTCAAGAAAATTTTTGATATCACCGCCCAACAACAAGAACAATATCCCGATATTAGCATGACTTGTTTGCCCGAAATGGGCATTCAACCCGAACTGTTGCAACTCTTACGCGATCGCGAAATTGAAACCCAACTCGGTCAAGTTCAGATGAACTGTGAAGCCTGTAAGTTCCGGTTAGCAGCCGTTGCTGGCGACTCACACAGTCATCATCATCACGATCATCACGATCACCATCATCACAGCCATGATCACGGTCACTCCCATGAGGCTGTTGACCCCTATGCCGATCCGCAGCAATATCATCAACGCATTTGGCAAACCCCATAATACCCTGAAACTCTTTCTCAGCGAAAATTCATCTCAGTGAGATTCAATAGATAATTAGTTTGGATCTACCCCCCCCTCATGCTCCGCTTATGCAGTCTTAGAGGGGGTTTTGTTAACTACAGCCAAGATCAAAAGTAATATGAAATCGAAAAAATAATGCTATAAAAGGCAAAAGGCAATATTGATAACAGGTACGGGTAATTTATGAATTACCCCTTCACTGAAAAAACCGATGATTGACTACAATCCCCTACGCGAACTTCTCGCTGCTGCACAATGGAAGCAAGCAGATGGTGAAACATATCGATTAATGCTGAAAATTGCAGGTAAACAGGCGACGGCTTACTTAGATATCGAGAGTTTTGAAAAGTTTCCCTGTAATGATCTTCAAATGATTGACCAACTCTGGACAACACACAGCAATGGAAACTTTGGGTTCTCTAAGCAAAAGCAAATCTATCAACATTTGGGGGGAAACAAAGAGTATAACCAGAACATTTGGAATACTTTTGGCGATAGCATGGGTTGGAGAAGGTCAGGAAAATGGTTAGAATACAATGAATGTTGGCACACTCAACCCCCACTTGCCGTATTTTGTCGGGTTGAGATTGATATCGAAGGTTGGGATATATTGCGCTCATGGTTCTGTCGAAGCAGGGAGTCTGCAATGTTGTTTGCTACTCTAGTATCCAGGTTGAACGACTGTGGCTTATAACTTCTATTCTGTACCCGAACTCAACAAAACCTTCTAAACCGGGTTTCTCTACAAAAAATTTAGCCGATCAGCTAAATTAGCAAGAAACCCTGTTTCTGATAGGGATGCAAGATCTAATATCATGTCCGACTAATCAATAATGATTCTGTAGGGGCGGGTTCAGTCAATATCTTTAGCACTACTCCGAGATTGAGATAAACCCGCCCCACCTCATAACTTTCTATTGCAACTTTTGGGTTAAATTCCAGCAACCATTGCGATGCTCAAAAATATAAGCCCCAGGTTCTCCATAAGTGCGAACAAGATATTCTTCTTCACCCACTTGAGGATCATAAGCATACTCAGCTTTAATATAGTCTACTCGAAAGGTGTTGTTGTTAAAGCGTATAAAGTCAATTTGCAAGCGAGTATAGGGACTATTATCAACACTAGAAGGCACCAATTGAACCCAACGGTAATCTCTCAAATCTATGCTAAACTCATCATCTTTTTTACTTATAACTTCTATGAGAATACTAGGATTTTTATAGTCTCGGACTTCAATAGTATCTGCTGTATAAGTAAAACGTGTTTCCTTCCCTTGGTAATCTTGACCCCGCACAAAATGCTCAAAAAAGCTTTTGTATTCATCAGGTGAACAATATTGAGGTAAAGCCGCAAGCAGTTGATGATTGTTGTTTGTGATGGGATGATCTGTTACGAGTTCACTGGGCGAATTGAGATCATTAAGTTCGTTAGTTGCTTCCCAACTCGAAGCTGTAACCATCGCTTGAGGTTGAGTTTGAGCTTCAGCAAGTGGTAATCTATTAGATACAATAGAATTTCTACAGCCTGTAATCAGTCCAATCAGAATCGTAACAATTAGAACTGTGGGCGAAGTTGAAATGAAGCTATATTTTATGGGCATGGCGTTGAAAAAATTGGGGTATATTTCAGCTTTATGCAGGTTTATATTCCACAGGTAGACACATAAAGTCTCTTTCTAATTGCTGACCATTCTTGAGCATCAGTAGTTCCGGGCTGAAGCTTTTGTCCAATCATTTGCGGATAGCGACTATAAAAAATTACATCTGTTAAATAGTCATAGGGATTAGAATAAGAATCAGGTTGTCCACCGAAATGAAACTCCCACCGACCATCAGGTTCTGCAAACGCACAAGCTACCTCAGTTGGCTTAATGAGGGGTGCAATTGCGGCTCGTAAATTATCCCACTCTCGAATATAATTTCGATCTCGACTTGTTAGTTTGCGACCTTGTAATTGAGGGTTCGCTTGATAGAAGAAATGATCCGTATACTCATCAATCAGTTGGGTAGGGGCTTGTCTGGAAACCTGGGTGAACTCTCTATTAGCACGTTGGGGTATTGCATTTGCTATTGTTGTATGAGTCAAAAATAAAGTACCGGATAGGAGACATAATCCAGAAAATCTTGAGAGAGTCCGGGTGGAAAATAGGGGTTTTATCATAGAGTTAATAACAAAAAAAGCCGGGATTTTTTCAGATGCTTCACCGGAGTTGATTATGGCTTTTACTACATTGCCTGAATCGAGAATTCCGCAAGCACCAAAAATTTACAGACTTCGTTCATCCTGAGCATAACTGAGAATCACTGCTCACTCTATATTGCTGCTTTGGAGGTGATACTCTGAGTAAACTCTCCAAAGCAAACTCCTGATGATCAACCCCTAATCCTTCTCTACATTTCCCGAACATACCAATCAATTTAGAGCAAACCGTACAACCGTTGAATCAGATCAGGCGCTCGGACAACTCCCTCAATTCGATCAACGGGTTTACCTTTTTTAAACAACACCAAAGTCGGTAAAGCTTCTATTCCATATTGAGACGCAATCTGTGGATATTTGTCTGTGTCAATTTTCACGATTTTGATTTGTTGATTCATTTGTTGATTAACTTCCTCTAAAATCGGCGCCATCATGTGACAAGGGCCACACCAAGTCGCATAGAAATCAACCAAAACCGGAAGATCTGAACCCTCTAGAAGTTCTTGAAAGCTGCTAAACGTCTTTTTGACCGACATGGAGAGAAACTCCCTCTAATTTGATGTTTTTATTATAATCTGAGTCCTATCGCAGTTGACTCTCTCGACTGATAACCTTGAAGTTCACACCGCACAGCAAGAATCTATTCTTGAGTATTTTACCCATCCATAAAATTTGATTTGAAATCCCGTTTTGATTGATCAACTGTTACTCAACTCTCTATCGAAATCACAGTTGATGAACAAAGTTTGATGCTCTCGGCGTACCAAAAGCTGTTAACCTCTAGAATGGAAAGATTGACCGGTGAACCACAGGAGAGGAAATATTAATGGACGTTTTACCCGAAACGCTACAACATCTAAAAGAACAAGTTGCTATCATTACAGGAGCATCACGGGGAATTGGTCGGGCGATCGCGATCGCTCTAGCCAGCGAAGGCGCTAATATTGTCGTGAACTACGCGAGTTCTTCAGGTGCCGCCGATGAATTGGTGAGCGAAATTACTCAAGCCGGAGGAAATGCGATCGCCCTACAAGCCGACGTTTCCCAAGCCGATCAAGTCGATACCCTGATCAGCAGCGTCATGGAAAAATGGGGGCGGATCGACATTTTAGTAAACAATGCAGGCATCACCCGTGATACTCTACTGTTGCGGATGAAACCCGAAGAATGGCAAGCCGTGATCGACCTCAACCTCACAGGCGTTTTTCTCTGCACACGCGCCGTTAGTAAAATTATGTTGAAACAACGATCTGGTCGAATTATTAATATTGCGTCGGTAGCAGGTCAGATGGGAAACCCCGGACAAGCGAATTATAGTGCAGCCAAAGCAGGCGTGATCGGATTTACCAAAACAGTTGCAAAAGAACTGGCCAGTCGTGGACTAACTGTTAACGCTGTCGCCCCTGGGTTTATTGAAACGGATATGACAAAAGATCTGAAAAATACCGAAGACATTCTAAAATTTATTCCCCTCGGTCGGTACGGTCAACCCCAAGAAGTTGCTGGAATGGTGCGTTTTTTAGCCGCAGACCCCGCCGCAGCCTATATCACAGGTCAGGTGTTTAATGTTGATGGGGGAATGGTCATGGCTTAAATTAGGGAATAGAGGACAGGGAATAGGGAATAGGGGACAGGGAATAGGGAATAGGGAATAGGGAACAGTTAGAGACTTCCCCTCCTGCCTTCTGCCTCCTGCCTATTCCCTCTTGCCTCTTGCCTCTTGCCTCCTGCCTCTTGCCTCTTACAAGATTGCCTCTTGCCTTCTGCCTCCTGCCTCCTGCCTTTTGCCTTTTGCCTTTTGCCTTTTGCCTTTTGCCTTTTGCCTCTTGCCTCTTACAAGATTGCCTCCTGCCTCTTGCCTCCTGCCTCTCTTGTACGGTTTCCACGAATTAGCACTCAGAACCTAAGAGTGCTAAATTGCAAGGTGGAGAGCTAACGGTCGTTACATGGCTAAAATTGTTGCATTTAATGAAGAGTCGCGGCGGGCGCTCGAACGGGGTATTAACGCCATTACAGATGCAGTGCGCGTCACCCTCGGGCCAAAAGGTCGAAATGTATTAATAGAAAAAAAATTTGGTGCGCCCGACATCGTAAATGATGGGATTACCGTCACCAAAGAAATCACACTTTCTGATCCTCTAGAAAATACGGGTGCTAGATTAATTCAAGAAGTTGCATCTCAAACGAATGATATTGCAGGAGATGGTACAACCACAGCCGCAATCTTAACTCAAGCGATGATTGCTGAAGGCTTAAAGAACGTCGCAGCCGGGGCTAATCCCGTTTCTCTGCGTCGGGGGATAGAAAAAACCATCAGCAGGTTAGTCGCGGAAATCGTCGCCGTTGCTCAACCCGTAGCAGGAGATGCGATCGCCCAAGTCGCGACAGTATCGGCGGGAAACGATCAAGAAATTGGTCAGATGATCGCCGAAGCGATGGAAAAAGTCACCAAAGACGGCGTGATCACCGTTGAAGAGTCTAAGTCCTTGATAACAGAACTTGATGTTGTCGAAGGGATGCAGTTTGATCGCGGTTATCTGTCGCCCTATTTCGTCACCGACAACGAACGGATGTTAGTTGAGTACGAAAATGCCCGTATTCTGATTGTTGATAAAAAAATTAGTAGCATTCAGGACTTAGTTGCAGTCCTGGAAAAAATTGCAAGGGCGGGTCAGCCTTTACTAATTATCGCAGAAGATGTTGATGGAGAAGCCCTGGCGACTTTAGTTGTTAATAAAGTTAGAGGCGTATTAAATGCAGCCGCCGTGAAAGCCCCAGGGTTTGGCGAACGTCGTAAAGCCATGCTGCAAGACATCGCCATTCTCACCAATGGTCAAGTCATTTCTGAAGAGATTGGCTTAAGCTTGGATCTAGTTACCCTAGAAATGCTCGGAAAAGCCGACAAAGTAACCATTGAGAAAGACAAGACGATCATTGTCGCATCCGGTAATAAAGCCGATGTCGAAGCCCGTATTGCTCAATTGCGGCGACAACGGGAAGAAACCGATTTAGAGTATGATCTCAATAAACTGCAAGAACGAATTGCCAAACTTGCAGGTGGTGTTGCTGTGATTAAAGTTGGGGCGGCGACAGAAACCGAGTTAAAATCTCGTAAACTGCGAATTGAAGACGCGCTCAATGCGACAAAAGCCGCAGTCGAAGAAGGAGTTGTTCCCGGTGGTGGTACAACGCTGATACATTTGGCGAAAAAAATCGATCAAATCATCGAGGAACTCGTCGGAGAAGAAAAAATTGGCGCGAGAATTGTCGCTAAAGCTTTAGAAGCCCCTCTGTGTCAAATTGCCAATAATGCCGGGGTAGAAGGAGCTGTTATCGTTGAAAAGGTTCGGGAAACCGAGTTCAACATTGGTTATAATGCTCTCACGGGTGAATGTGAAGACCTGATCAAAGCAGGGATTCTAGATCCGGCGAAAGTTGTCCGTTCAGCGCTACAAAATGCAGGTTCTATCGCCGGAATGGTTTTAACTACCGAAGCGTTAGTCGTTGAGAAGCCTGAGAAGAAACCCCCCGCACCCGACATGGACGGCATGGGTGGTATGGGCGGCATGGGCGGCATGGGCGGCATGGGCGGCATGGGTATGGGCGGTATGGGCGGCATGGGCATGATGTAAGCCGTTCACCGTTCAACAACTCAATGCGCGAGTTTTGTTATTAATTTATCAGCAACCCAAAAAAATAGGGTTGTTTTTTTATTGCCATTATTCCCCTGATTTTACCGAGATCATTTTTCAAGTAAATTGCTTTATATTAATTCAATGAATTTGTCGCTAAAGTTTGCCCCATCCACTGGAGATAATCTAAAGAACCTGCAACAATTGGAATGGCAATAATTTCGGGAACTTCATAGGAATGCAGTTGACGAATTTTGGCTTCTAAGGCTTCAAATTGAGTTAAATCTGTTTTAATCATCAGTTGCCATTCTTCGTCTGAACACAATTCATTTTTCCAGGTATAAATTGAACGAATTGGAGCCAGACTGACACAAGCGGCTAACTTAGATTCTACCAAGACCTTAGCGATCGCCTCAGCTTCGGTTTGAGAACTTGCTGTTACGAGAACAATACCATAATTTGTCGTCATATGAATAACTAACTCGCACTCATTCTATTAGACATCGAAGCTGATCCCACCGAAAAAATAGCCGATGATAGTTCAAGATTTTGTTGAACAGATTCCGGTAAAATCGCCCGATTCAAACAAGTTCCATACAGTTGAGAACCCTTTAACTGAGCATCTGTTAAATCCGCTTCTGTTAAATCTGCATCAGACAATTGAGCATAATTCAAATTCGCTAGTTTCAAACAAACCCCTTCTAAATTCGCCCCGGTTAAATTCGCCCGACTCAACCGTGCGGCTCGCATTTGAGCATAACTCAAGTTCGCCCCCATCAGTTTGGCTGCGGTTAAATTCGCTCCATTCAACCTCGCCTGACTCAAATTCACCCCATCGAGTTCAACTTGAGCGAGATTCACCCCATTCAGACAAGCCCCCCGCAAGTTAACCCCTGTTAGCAAAGTTCCCGCCAACTTCGCCGCACTCAGTCTCGCTCCTCCCAGATTTGCCCATTTGAGGTTCGCTCCGGTTAAGTCTGCTCCCCGGAGGTTAATCCCGTTTAAATCCCCAGCGCAGAGATTAGCATTTGTTAGGGTTGCGGCTCTTGACATACTCCCCATTTCTAAAGAAAGGGGATTCTCCAAGCCTCACGGCTTTGGATTACTGATTCATTGACAACCCTTACAGCAAGCTAGTTTCCTAACCTACTCCAGAGGGGTGAGTCTCCCCAGTCGTTCATCCCATTTCAGAGATAGTTTCGGTATGCCCTACCGTACTTGAGAAAAAAATGCTTTGTTCTCTGTACTTGGTGCTTTAAGGTTTTATATGGCCAAAGCATTTCTTGCAAGAACCCCATACCTTAAGTTTTCAAGGTTAATTGCATCGATTAGATGCTGGGTTTTTCAACTGGTTGAATACCCTGCCAGTAGAGTTATTATAGCATTAGAAAGAGCCTTATATCCCCATACCTGAAGGTAGGGGCGTGTGCGGCAATTTTTGGTAAGTCTATCCCTGTAAAGTCTATTTCGCCTTGTTCATAACGTCTAAGCAAATAACTGACTTTCATGGAAATTTAACACCAACAGTCTATGATTACTATCTTGGCATGAACCCTTAAGAAATTTTTTATATTTTTGTTGACGAAATGTCCCGACTTGCCTCGGAAATCAACTTGAGCGGATTCATCCTCACGGGGCTTGCATTCTCTGAGCTGATCTCGTAAAAATAAACAGGGATTGGCTGGACTAAAGTTTCTGGTTCAGTCATCCTTCCCCTTCAACGTGAAATAGTGTAATGACGAACCCGCCCAACCCCAACACCGAAAATACTTCTCGTCCTCGTCGCCGTCTGCGTCGCATCTTGATTTGGGGAAGCGTGGGACTGGGAGTGACAACTATCGCTGTTGGAACCGCAGCGACTTGGTTTGTCAAAAATCGGTTAGCCCCTATGGTGGGTGATATCGTCGGGGGTATTGTCCAACGTCCTGTGATTGTTGGGCCAGTTGAACGGGTGACGCCTATCAGTATTCGCTTCGGTCGTTCTTTGATTCCTACGACTGATAATAACCCAAATAACGCTACAACAGAAGCGGTTGAAGTCGGGTTTTCGTTATTTTCGCTCTTGACTAACCCGACGGTTAAATTTGATATTACTTTAGTCAATGCGGATGTTTATCTGGAAGAAGATGCTTCGGGAGATTGGATTAGAACTGAATTAAATTTAAAAGGTAATCCGCCTGTTGATATTGAATTTGGTACGGTGGGCGTGAGGAATGCTGATATTAATCTGAAACCTTATTCTGAAAATCGTTCGGCTGAAATTATTGCGCTGAATATTGAGCAAGCGGTTGTTAATATCAGTGAGGAAAATCAACGGATTAAAGGTCACTTGAATGGCAGTTTTGCTCAAGGGGGAACGTTTAATGTTAAAGCAAATGTTTATACTCCTGATAACAATATTGAAGGGAGATTGCAAGCGAATAATATCCCTGTATCGCAATTTTCCGGTTTAATTAAAAATCCCGATTTTGCTTTACAAGCAGGCCGTGTTGATGCCAATATTTTCGTCAATTTAGAAGATTCTAAGTTATCCAAAATTCAAGGTAGAGCTAGTCTTGATGATGTTCAAATTTTCACCGATCTAGAACAACCTGTACAACCGATTAATGCTCAATTTCGCTTTGCTGGAACTCAAGCTAGAATTGAAAGCTTGACAACGGGTTTAGGAGATATCGGGGTTAATATTGTCGGAACTGCGACGGCTAATCCTCAACTTGATTTGTTAAAAACAAAGTTAGATATTACCGCTAATATTGAACCGACTACTATTTCAACTCTTCTCGATATTGCTAAAAATGTCGCTGAAGAGCCGATTAATTTACCCGTGCCGATTTCGGGAGAAATTCAAACGGGTATTAATTTAACCGGAACCGTTCAGAAACCTATCGTTTCGTTAGACATTAATACAACTGCACCGACGCAAGTTGATAAAATTACACTCGATTATTTAGCCACAAATTTACAAATAACGGCTTTAATTGATGAAAATTTTTCATTACAGTCCGATCCCAATATTATCGTTCAATCCCTACAAATTCAACCGTCAACTGGAGGAACAATTACCGGACAGGGAGAAGTGAAACTCACGGGATTAAAACAACTGATTACTGAAAGTCAAAAAATCATTGTCGAACCCCTAAATCAACCAAAAGAAAAAACACAACTTCCCCCAAAAATTCCGCCTCGCCCTCCCACTCAATCCCCACCGACACCGCCTATTTTACTTCCCGTTCCCCCAACACAAACCCCAGAAGAAAAAGCAGAAAAATCTCCGCTCAATCCCCAAATAAAACTCAATCTAGATATCGATAATGTTGGCTTAGATTCTTTAGCAGAATCCTATGGTATTGTTTCGCCTTTTCGTTGGGGTGAACTTTCAGCAGAAGCAGAAGTTTCAGGAACATTAGAAAAGTTTACAGGGGAAGCTAATTTTTCCTTACCCGCAGCAACAACACCTATTTTTGGTCAAGCAAATTTAGATAAAAACCAACTCAATTCTACGATTCAAATTGCCGAAGGTAACGTTAATATAACCGCTCAAAGAAATCAACAACAGCGATGGAATGCGAATATTAACGCCAGTCAAGTTTCACTCGAACCTTTAGTGAATGCGGGTTTACTATTTGCTGATTTAGAACCGAATCTCAAGTCAGATATTGCCAGCATTAATCTATCAGACGGACGATTAGATTTACAAGCCAATTTATTGGGAAGTTTAGAAAGCTTTGATCTTTCTACTATTCGCGGTGAAAGTGATATTCAAATCAATTTAGGCGGGAGTTTAATTAATGCAACCGCCCAACTCAGACAAGGTGAATTTGCAGCCGCTTTTGATACCGAACCCTTGGCATTAACTCGAATTTTAAATGCAGGAATTACCCTGGCTAATCTTCCCGCCAATACTCAAACTCAAATTCAGGATTTCGACCTAAGAAACGGAACTGTACAAGCCGAAGGAACCGTTAGAGGAAACATTAATAACATCGATGAAATCATCGCTAGAGGCGAAGGATTAGTTAACCTGGGAAATACAGGTGGAGTCATCAAAGCGAGTGGGCGTTTGAGTGGAGATTTATTCCAAGCCGAAGTCGATACTTCAACCATCCCACTGAATCCTTTAATTGATTTAGGCTTACCTCTTGCTAATTTATCACCCGATACAAACAATTCAATTCAAAATATCAATTTTAGCAACGGAACTCTAGAAGCACAAGCCCTATTTTCTGGTAATATTAACAATTTAACTCAGGTTACAGGCACCGCCAACAGTCAAATTAATTTAGGCAATTTAGGCGGAACCGTTGCAGCCCGAGGACAATTAACCGATGGTCAATTACAACTTAGCGTCAATACTGATGCAATTCCCCTTGAACCTTTAATTGATGTTGGTTTACCCTTCGCTAATTTACAACCCGATTTAAAGGCAGAAATTCAAGAGATTAACCTCAGAAATGGAGAATTACAACTACAAGCTTCGGTTTCGGGAAACTTAAACAATATTGGTGAGTTAGAAAACCCGATATCTGCCATTACCGCTAAAATTGATAGTTTGGTAAACTTAGGACAAGAAGGTGGAAATGTCGCCGTCTCAGGTCAAGCAATAGCCGGACGTTGGCAAACCATTATTAATGCCGATCAAATCGCCTTAAATCGGTTTTCTAATTTAGTAGAATCTCAAACTCAAGACCTTTTACAACCGCTACAACAACAGGGTTTAATTACCCAAGCTGAAGCAATGCCTTTATTGCGAGGATTACTCAATACTCGTTTAAGTGCGAGTGGTTCTTTAATCGAACTTAAACCGGAATTAGTTCAAGCGATGGGACAGTTAGAATTAACCGAACTTCCCATTATTCGACAACCTTTAGAAGCAGCGTTTAATTGGAATGGTCAACGTTTAGAAATAGAAAAAGCTGAATCTCCACAATTTGGGGCGAATGGGTTTGTCGGGGTAGAATTTTCAGGAACCGGAGTTCCCCAACTCTCAAACCTCAACCTCAATGTCCGTCTGTCTGACTTTAATTTACAGTCTCCTGCGGTACAACGCTTATTAGCAAATGTTCCCCCAGAAGTTGCCGGAGATTCACCTTTAATTGCAGGTTTAGTAAACTTTCAGGGGAAATTAACGGGATCATTGTCTACCTTACAACTCGCCGGAGATTTAAGTTTAGAGAATTTAATTGTGCGAGAATTAGCATTTGATCCGATATTAGCCGGAAGCCTAAGCGCTGGATTAAATCAAGGGGTAAATTTAGCCTTAGCAGGACAACAAGATCGCATTGAATTGGTTCTAAATAATCAATATTTACCCGAAAGTTTCCTGATTCAACAAGATGAAGCGATCGCTCAAGGAACCACCGTCGGCGAGAATTTATTAGTAACCCTAGAACAATTTCCCCTCAGCGTCCTCAGTTTAGCGCCCTTAGCCAATCAAGGCATTGGAGAAATTCGCGGTATTGCTTCAGCGAACCTCACCATTTCTCAGTTAGCCACCCTCAACCCCTCTCAAATTGGCGCCCAAGGCACGATAGCCGTAGAAGACCCCGCCCTCGGTTATATTGATTTAGACCGCTTCAGCGCCAATATTAGCCTGGCTAACGGACTCTTTCAGTTAACAGAGGGTCAACTCGGACTCGGAGAAACTCAGATCTTAATTGCTGCTCGTGCTAATTTAGAAGCGATTATCGAAGATTTGCAAGCAGGTGTCACGTTATCCTCGGGCGCTAATACAGAAAGTCCTCCCGACTTTGAAGCCAAAATTGACATCCCCAACGGCACCTTACAGGATGTATTAGCTGCTTTAGAATTTTATAATCTTAGCGATCTGGTTCGAGGCATCAACACTCCCGAATATGGAACCGCAGCCGATGTTATTCCGGTTCCTGTGGGTTTACCTCCAGATGCAACCCTGACTCAACAATTGCGACGCTTTGAAGAAATTCAAGCGATATTGAGACGACAACTCCTAAAACAACAAGAAGAACCCCTACCGCCGTTAGAAGCGCTGCGAGGGAGTTTTACCGGAGAAATTGCGGTTCAAGGTTCCATCGCCTCTGGTGTGACTGCAACTGTCGCCCTTAATAATACAGGAGATTGGACTTGGGGGCGGTTTGAAGCCAATGAGTTTATTCTTAATGCCAGTTTAGATCCAGATAATGTGTTGCGGGTGTTGCCTTTGCAACTGACTTCCGAAGAAACGGTTTATGATTTTCGCGGACAATTTGCTTTAGATACACAGCTTCCTTCGGGACAGTTTCGTGTTAAAAATATTCGTTTAGAACGACTGCAAGATGAATTAGAGAATTTTGTTGATCTCCCCAATATTGATGTTAATGGTCAGTTGAACTTTCGAGCGAATATTGCCGGAAGTTTAGCCAATCCCCAAGCGACGGGAGAATTTACTGTTGTTGAAGGAAGTTTTAACGCAGAACCGATCAAAGAAGCCCGAGGCAGTTTCAGTTACAATAACGCTCGTCTATTTTTAGGAAGTAATATTCTTCTAACTGAAAAAGATCCCATTCGGATAAAAGCTCAAGTTCCCTATCGTTTACCCTTTGCAGAAGTATCGCCTGAAAGTAACCAACTGCGAGTACAGGTCGATATCCAAAATGAGGGGTTGAATATCATTAATCTACTGAACCCCGAAATTAGTTGGGTGCAAGGAACCGGATTAGTCGAGTTGAATATTAACGGGATTTTACAACAAGACGCTAATGGAGATATCGAACAAATTTCAATTCAACCGGAGGGATTATTAAAAATTCAAGATGGTATATTGAGTGTAGAAAGCCTCAAACAGTCGATTGTTGGACTCTCAGGAACCGCAACTTTTGTCGGCGATCGCATTCGGGTGAATGGAATTCAAGGTGAATTAGTCGGTGAGGCGGGAACAGGTAATATTCTCGTTCAAGGGATTTTACCGCTTATTTTACCCTTGGCTGATGAAGATCCCGATGCCGAAAATCCCCTTCGCATTCAGTTAGAAAATTTGAAGGTTGATGTAGCAGAATTGTATGTTGGAGATGCGGCGGGAATTGTTAGAATTGGGGGTACTGCATTAAGACCGGAAATCGGTGGGGGAATTAACCTTTCAGATGGAATTGTGATTTTACCTGTCGCCGCCGCAGCATCAGGAGGCGCTGGGGGAGGATTACCCGATACCGGGCCTGTTAGAATTAGTTTGGATAATTTTAGATTGACTTTAGCTGAAAATATTCAGATAGAAACTCCCCCCGTTAGTCAATTTTTGAGTGTTCCCATTGTTGACTTTTCAGCAGAGGGTACAATCACCGTTAATGGAGTTCTAGAAACTTTAGAAGATATTCGTCCGAGTGGTACAATCGAACTGACAGGCGGCGCCCTGAACCTCTACACCAGCCGCTTTACTCTAGATCGGGGTTATCCCCAACAAGCAATTTTTGTCCCCTCGAAAGGGCTTGATCCGATTTTAGATTTACGACTGGTGACTCGCGTTGCTGAAACCACTCGTTTTCAAGCCCCAACTTCGGCGTTTTCTTCAGAGATTTCAGAAGGTCCGACTGCTACTAATTTAGGAAGAGTCAGAACAATTCGGGTGACTGCATTGGTCAAAGGCCCAGCTTCTCAGATTAACGATATTGTACAGTTGCAAAGTTCTCCCTCCCGCTCTCAAACTCAATTAATCGCCTTGTTGGGGGGAAGTACATTTGAAGGAATTACAGGGGATAGTACCTTAATTTTAGCGAATATTGCCAGTGCGGGTATTTTCAATCAAATTCAGCAAAATGTATTAGATGCAACCGGGTTGACGGAATTTCGGATTTATCCCGCTCGTATTTCTAAAAGTGGCGGTTCAACAGAGTCTTCGGCTTTGGGTTTAGGAATAGAAGTTGGTTTAGATGTTACGGATAATATTTCGGTTTCTCTCTCTCAAGTTTTAGCCGACGAGCAACCCACCCAGTTAGGGGTCAATTATCGAGTGAATGATAACTTATTAATTCGGGGTGCAACGGGTTTGGGTAGTGAAAGTGAGATTCGTTTTGAGTATGAAATTCAGTTTTGATTCCGGGTTATACTGGGTTTAATACATCTCTAGAAGTCGGAAACAAAAATTTATAAGTAAAACTCATGCAACAAGTTAATGATTCAACTGAACCAAAATATCGTAAACAACAAGACAATAAATGTCCCGATTTTCTGTATTTTGATTTAGAATTTAAGGATACACCAACTGACAGACTGGAACAGACCGAACTCCCCCAAAAAAAGGATTTATATCTAACTCTAAACTTTAATGAAGAATGGTTGGAACTACTCGGCGGAAAAGTTAAATATGGTCTTCGAGGGGGCGAGCTAAGATTGGAGTTGACCAATTGTAAGAGTCCTTACTCTGACCCATGTTTAAATGATGAGATGAAGCTGGTTACTGAACGAGAAGTGGAAACTAAACGGGGTGTTGAAAAAAGTGGTAACGTATCAAGAATGACCCAAACTTATGCAACGAGCCTTGAAAACAAAGCTAAAGCTGAATAACCGACAAAAAACCTTGATGGCGACCCACGCGGGTTACTCTAGATGGGTGTGGAACTGGGGTTTGGCGATGTGGAATGAAGCTTACAAAGAAGGATTAAAACCTTCGGCAAATAAGCTCAAGAAATTCTACACCAATCATGTTAAGCCTTACTACCCCTGGATGAAAACCTTGTCCTCAAGGGCTTATCAGTTTGCCTTTATGCACTTAGGAGAAGCTTTCAGTCGCTTTTTTAAAGGCTTGGCTAAATATCCTAATTTCAAAAAAAAAGGCAGAAATGATAGCTTTACCCTTGATAATTCCGGTAAGATTATGCAATTTTCGGGAACTCGGTTAAAATTACCGTTTATTGGATGGGTTAGCACCTATGAGCCGTTACCTGAAATCAACACAAAGCGAGTCACAATTAGTCGAGTAGCCGATGATTGGTACATATCGGTCGCTTATGAATTTGAACCTGAACACACTCTAAAATCTAGGGATTATTTAGGTGTTGATGTCGGTGTAAAAGTTCTAGCGACTTGTTCAGATGGGACTGTATTTGAGAATCCTAGAGCCTATAAAAAGGCGGCCAAAAAGTTAGCACGACTTCAAAGAGAACTCTGTAGAAAACAAATCGGTTCAGCTAACAGGAAGAAAACCCGACTCAAGTTAGCTAAAGCTCATCAACGTATCGCTAACATCCGAAAAGATGCAATTCACAAGCTAACCTCTTGGCTCTGCAAGAACCACGCAGTCATTGGATTAGAGGATTTGAATGTTTCCGGTATGATGAAAAATCATAAGTTAGCGGGTGCTGTTGCTGATTCGGCTCTGTATGAAATTCGTCGTCAGATTGAGTACAAGGCTGACTGGTACGGATCAACTGTGGTGTTCGCTGATAGGTTTTATCCCAGTTCTAAAACTTGTTCAAACTGTGGGCATATTCAGCAAATGCCGCTCAAAGAACGAGTTTTCAAATGTGAGGCTTGCGGTATCATTCTTGATCGAGATTTAAACGCAAGCCTCAATTTAAAGCATTACGCCGAAGGCTATTCGGTTTGAGCCTGCGGATCGGGTGCTGCCGACAGTCCGAGATGAAGCAGGAACGGAACATTAATACGGTTTGTACCGCATTATGTCAGTTTTCGATAGCAGCCAACCTCAGTGATGCTCAGGTTCAAAATGCACGTTTTAGCAGTAATAGTCCGGGAATGACGGAAGAACTCAAACAAGATTTAATCAAGCGGGGAGCTATTTTTGATGGGGGTTAAAGAGATCGGGTTTTTGTACCAATACGCCCGTTAATATAAGAATTCCAACTGTGAAACTTGGATTTGTTTCTGGTATTTGTTGCTCTGATACACTTGAAAGGTTAACCCAAAAGCCAAGATAACAATATGACTGAAATTATTCTAGATTCCGAACAAGAAAAGTTATTGCAGGAACAGTTAAAAACGGGGAAATATACAACTGCAAATCAGGTAATTACCGATGCTTTAAAAGCTTTGGCAGAAAAACAAAATCTTAATCAACCCCGTCAAATTATCACCCTGATTTCAGGAGAATCCGCACAACAGCTACTCGAAGAAAAACTAAAAAAAATGCGGGAAATTAAGCAAAATTATCAACCCGCTCCGCACAATCAAACTTTAGCCGAAGACTTTATAAATTTATGTCAAGAAACCCAAGCTTTACACGCCGATCATCCTTTAACCGATGAAGAAATAGCCGAAGAAATAGCGGCTTACCGGGGAGAAAAATGAAAGTTGTTATCGATACTAATATTTTGGTATCTGCGGCTATCTCTGGAAGAAAACCCGAAGCTGTGATTAAATGGATTCTCAATCAACCGGATTTTGAATGGATGGTTTCCGAAGAAATTGTAGCAGAGTATCGGGAGGTATTAAATAGACCCAAGCTAAAATTAACAGAGGTTCAGAAAGAAAAATGGTTGAATTTAATTCGTCGTTCAACAACACTAATTGATGTCTCTATCGAAGTTGATTTTCCCCGAGATCAAAAAGATGCTAAGTTTATTGCTTGTGCGATCGCTGCCAATGCAGATTTTTTAATTACAGGCGATCGCGATTTTACTGAAATTCAAAGCTTGGGGAATACCTTAATTATTTCGGTTTCAGTTTTTGCAGAATTAATGTTAATTTAACCAATACTATCAGTTCCGGTGTTGTTTGAATTCTAATCAGGAATCAAAAACAACCGAGTTTTGAGTAATCCAAAGTTGAGCGCCAATTTCAGCATTGGTTAGCCCTTGAGCCACTAATTCGGCAATTTGTAACTCTCGCCGAGTCAAACAAGCAGCTTGAGAAGAATTAAACTCTAAAGTTGGCGATCGCATGATTGCCAAACTCGCGGATAGATGAACGAGTAGTTGTTGATCGAGATCGAATTACTGGCGGAGGAGTAACAGCAGGAATTGATTTTGGATTAGTTGTTGTCTGTCAGCTTTGTGGTGTAGAAGTTGCACAAATGATTCAGCTTTTACTGCAATATGATCCTCAACCCCCTTCAATGCAGGTTCTCCAGAAATGGCGGGAGAGAAATTAGTAAAGCAAGTGAAGCAATTTGGACATAGCTTAATTCAACAGTCTCTTGAAACGACTCAACAGGTCGCTGCAAAATTAAAAGCAGATACTTATCTTTGAAAAACAAATTGAGTAATATCATGTTCGATATAACAAAATCAATCAACCAGACGATATGAAGTATCCAATTGAGTATTCCATCATCTAATAAAGGGGTGAAGGCTATCAATTAGTCCCTCACCCCAAACCTAATTAACTCACAGAAATTTGAATGCCATCAAAACCTGCTAACGTGAAAAATTAGTAGGTTTCAACGTGCCAACGGTGTTCTTTCTTCAGTTGCTTTTGGTATTCACCCCAATCAGCGCCAAACTTACTAGCGGCGGCAGACATTCCCTCATCAATACCGCCTTCCATACCCTTCAAACCGCAAATATAGGTGTGGGTATTCGGTTTTTGATTCAACTGCCACAGTTCATCAGCATTTTCTTGAATCCGGTGCTGAATATACATTTTGCCACCATCTTTATTCTGTTGTTCGCGACTGATGGCATAAGTGACGCGGAGATTGTCAGGGAATTGACGTTGTAACTCTTCAAGCTCTTCTTTGTAGAGAATATTGGGAGTGTAGGCACAACCGAAGAATAGCCAAGCCAAACCTTTGAACTGATAATCAGGATTTTGTTCTCTTTCCTTAAACATCCGCCATAAGAAAGCCCGGAAAGGAGCAATTCCTGTACCTGTTGCCATCATAATAATTGTGGCCTCCTCATCATCCGGTAAGAGCATTTCCTTACCAACCGGGCCAGTAATGGCAATATCAGCACCCGGTTCGAGGTTGCACAAGTAGGAAGAGCAAACCCCATAAACGGTTTCACCTGTTTCAGGATGCTTATACTCCAGTTGGCGTACACACAGAGAAACAGTCTTGTCATCAAGATGATCTCCGTGACGAGTTGAAGCAATAGAATAAAGTCTCAGCTTGTGAGGCTTGCCATTTGCATCTGTGCCTGGAGGGATAATCCCAATACTTTGACCTTCAACATAATGCAAATCGCCGCCGGAAAGGTCAAAGGTGAGGTGACGAACAGTACCTTCTCCACCCTCTTGAACTAATTCTACACTAGACAGACACTTGCCAACAAAGGGATTTTTAGGCTTGTAGATGTTGACAGGAACTTCAGTATGAACTTTAGCTTGTGTCATGGGTTTTTTCTGTTCTCCAGACTGTTGACTCTGTAATCCATTTTCTGGTGTGGTGCTGCTTTGATCTGGGGAAGTTCCATCACAGGCACGAATATTAACGATCCGACCCCCCAAACGCGAAATCCGTCGCATTTCCTGATTCATCCGTTCATAAGGCACGGTGATCAACACTCTGCCACTACGACGAATGGGGTAAGTCTGTTGATCGCTATTTCCCCCTTGACGTATTCCCTCAACCTCAAAGACAAAGACCCGACTATTTGCCCCTGTCTTTGTCGCAACACCAGATCCACTAGGACTATACATTGATAAATTTCTCCCTTACAATACCGAGCGATTCACCTACAGAATGTGACATATAAATCACTTTAAGCCATTCTTAAGGTGGTGTTCTTCCACGAAATACCACGACTATTATCCAGTAAGTGTAACTGCTCACTCAGACAAGAGTCGCTTTTTTTGTTAGACTTTTAATCATTTTACGGTAAATAGTGGACAGTAAGCTTACCCCCGACTAAAGTCTCGGGGCATTCGCACTAATCCGATATACGCTTCTAGTACCGAACATGATAGAGGATTGCGCGTTACAGGCAGGCTTACAGACTGCCCCACAATTGAAATCATCTTTGCGCCATTGAGATCTGCATCCCCTTTCCAACCACAATGACCACATTTAAAGTTCTTTCCATTGCGGTAAGACTTTCCTTGTTCTGGATGAATGTGTAAACACTTGTGGCAAGTTTGACTGGTGTATCGAGGGGAAACGGCAATCACTTCAACCCCAACTTTTACTCCTTTGTAATGAAGAAATTGTCGAAGTTGGTAGAACGCCCAATTGTTAGATCGTCTGCGTTCAGTCTTGTTTCTGGGTTGAGTATTAGTTCTCTTTCTGATGCCTGTCAAGTCTTCCACAGCCACATTAGCAACCTGTTCGATAGCACAAGAAATGATTTGTTTGCTAATGTTGTGGTTTACCCAGGTTTGATATCGCTTCTCTCTACCAGATAGCCGTTTGAGGAGTCGTTTTGCTCCTTTTGTGCCTCTCTTTTGAACAGAAGCCCTTACCCGGTTAAACTTGTCTCGAACCCTTGTAATGCTTTCACCACTCCAACTTTCCCCCAAAGAAGTAACTGCAATATCACTGCGACCTAAGTCCACACCAATAATATTGTCAGTATTTTTAGGGGTTGGAGAGGTGTCTTTTATTTGGATATGGATGTATAGTTGCCCGTCACGATGTTTTGACAAGGTTGCTGATGTGGGAGTTTTCCCTTTCAACTTCCCTATCTGATAGTTTCCTAAAATTAATTGAACTCGCTCTCGACCCTCTACCGTAGATAAACTAACCGTTTGATCTTTTTCTCTATAAGAGAAAATACGAGCGTCATAATCTGCTGATGTTGGTTTAAAACCCTTAACAGGCTTTTTCTTCTCTGCTGCTGTTTTACGGTTAGAAGCCACTCTAGCACAAGCTCTCACAGCGAGGTTTGCTGACAATTTAAACCGCTCTCTAACAGTTTGATAAACCTCAGCTTGAATCCTATTCTTGTTCTTGATTTTAGGATTGACGGTGCTATTGATATAGTTGCAAGCATCAGCAAATGCCCCTAAAGTTGAGTCAAGCTTTTTCGCCTGTTCAGGGGTGGGTTGAATTTTGCAAACTATAGTCAATACTTGTTCCATGCCTTGATTATATCACCCAGATGAAAACTTGGCTTAGGCAACTAAAGTTGCTCGTGTCGCTACGGGTCCCCGCAATGAATTACGGGGCTTCCGCTAACCCCGGACTATTCCCCGTGAAACGACTCACTGGTCACTGTAAATTCGCCCTCGCCATTGAGTTGGCTTGCGGTTCGCCGAAACAAACAATCGCACCACCGCCAACGGGTCAGCAAATGGAGACAGCCAAAATATCCATTTTCCTTGAGCAACAGACAAATCGTAAGCTGAAGCGATCGCACCACACAAAGCAAACCGAACCGTGATCCAGAATAAATTTAAACCCAGTAAGACCCCGATCAAGGGATTGGATAAAGGTAAAAATCCCCAACATCCCAGACTCAACAACAAAATCGGTAAAGGTAAACCTTGAACTGCTAAAAGTAATCCTAAATCTCCCCACAGTTGCCCCACAGAGGAAGCATCCTTGAGATCCAGCGATCGCCCCCATCCAGACCAGGTATCCCAAAAACCATCATACATTCTGACTTTCAGTAAATTCGCCCCATCGAGAAACCCGACTTTAAACCCCTGAGCGGCTACATTACGAGCGAGAGTCACATCATCACAAAAAGAACGACTTGCACTGGTGTAGCCGTTCATCGCTTCTAGAACCTCACGCCGACAGAGAAAACATTGACCATTCGCCATCACCCGTTCCGGACTATTGGGGTTGGTATCCGGCGGCCCAAAACGATAAATCAACGTCATCAACAGTGCAGGTTGTAGCCACAATTCCCCCGGATATTTCAGAATAAACCGACAAGATAGAGAAATTAAATCATAACCTTGAGCGATCGCCGTTTGTAGGAGAGTTGCCGCTAAAGCCGGACTCGGTTGAGTATCTGCATCAATTCCCAATACCCATTCACTTTTTGGGGAACTGTGGAGAAAACCCGTGTGTAAAGCCCAAGGTCGTCCTACCCAACCGGAGGGCAAGGGATCATCGGTGATCAGACGAAATCGAGGATCACGCTGGGCTTTCGCCTGCACCATTTCGCGAGTGCCATCCGTTGAACAACTATCGACAATCAAAATTTCCCGTACTTCATAGCTTTGACGACTCAACCCCGATAAACAGGGCGAAATGCGTTCAGCTTCGTTCAAAGTGGGGACAACAATACTCACCGTTCCCAATAAATCAGGGGTTGGGGAATGAGGTTGCAATAGAAAACGACGGTTAAGAGCCTTAAATAAACGAGACAGAACAATAGCCGTAGCCGGAATTTGTACAATCAGGATCAATAAAGCCAGAGCGCCGATCCAGACAGATAAGAAGTCATTGGTCATTGAAAATTGATTTCGCCCATTAACACTTCAGAAAACAGATCTCTATCAGAAAGAACGGATGGGCGTCAGTGCGAACACAGTAGAATTCTAGTCTTTCTCGGATAGAGTCAATCCGTTTTTCCGCTAAAAATCTGTTTCTTCTGAAGATGCTTGCAAATTTAGCACAGAAGGGGACAGGCTTACTAAAGAGGGACTCCAATCAGTAAGGATGCTGTCGCCGGACTCTTCGCTATTAACAGAAAGACGATTGATTCATTGCTTGTCCCCTGACGTAGATAGAATTCCCCCCAAACAGATGCAGGCTTATTTTGCCAAAATCTCAGCCGGAGTGCGGGGAATGTCAGAGGGAGGCGAGTCAACAGAAGCAGGTTCGCTGGGCAAATCTTTGACAGTGGGTAATGTCGGCCCGCCGGCAGTCCACCAGAAAACACAAGCCGGAATGACACCCAAGGCAATACTCAGACTTACCGGGAACAAGAACCGTGCATCTAGAGAAAAAACCGTGATTGCCGCTCCGAAAACGAAGTTTGTCAAATAGACGATTAAAGGTAAAGTCAATTGAGGGCGAGATAAGACAATCGGGACTCGTCGCCACAAAATAGCGCCAACACTCATAAACACAGCCGCCGTTCCCATCCATCCGATGAGGTTGCGGTAGGGCATTCCAAAAAATTCACCAACTTCTTGGAACTCCCAGAATTTTAC
Source organism: Limnoraphis robusta BA-68 BA1 (assembly GCF_034932365.1). NCBI lineage: Bacteria > Bacillati > Cyanobacteriota > Cyanophyceae > Oscillatoriales > Sirenicapillariaceae > Limnoraphis > Limnoraphis robusta. Next base: position 59,906 of record NZ_JAYGHR010000010.1, read on the forward strand.
AGGAGCTTGACTCATTGCCGGATCGAGAACTAAATCCCAAGCCGTTAACAAAATAGCGCTCATTGCTAAAGCCGCCCAGTGACGGAACCAACTTGAACCGACAACCACTTTGAAACCTGTTCGGGCTAATAGATAACAAGTTAGCCCCATGTAAAACCAAGACAGGGGAATGGTAAACGGAACTAAGCCGCCAATCTTATAGCCTAAACCACTGAGGTATTGATAGTGACCAAAGGGAAATCCGGTACTGGTTCCTAACAGTTCACTGCCCAAGGATAAGAACACCGCAGGTATCATGAATGTAGCAGTTGCCCACAATCCTAGAGTTCGGTAAGCGTATAACGCAACGGCGATCGCACCAAAAACGATATAAGCAACTCCGCCACCTGCCATACTCCACCCGAAAACCGTCTGGCCAAAGGCGGGTAAGTTAGCAATGATTTGGGGATTAGGTAGAACAATTAACAGTCCGGCCAAGCCAAACAGGGTTGAGATTACATGGATAGTTAGAAAAAATCGTTCAGCAATTATAAGTTGCTTCATGGAACTCCTCAAGAAAATGTAAAATTCAAATGACGCTCTTTATTAGTTTACAAATCTTTAACAAAATTAAATGAAAGTTGTGATTACTTCTGAGTGATCCCCATAAGCAATCACTAGACCCAAGTTGAACCCATGATCTTGATTTGCCTTGATTTGAATCCCTTTTCCTGATCGGTTTTTTAGGGGTTGGCGGCAAATTAAATAAAATTTAATAATAACTCCCTAGATTCGCTTAAACAAAAGTTATGCAATGGAGAGCAATGATTCGACAAAGTTGCCAACTTATGATATTGATCTGGATTTGAGAGCGAGGTATCCGAATCCACTAAAATAAGTGGAGTTTAATTGGGCAAGAGGAGAGTCATGGCAAGTTTACTGATCGCAATCGTCACACTACTGGCAATCATCGCTATCGGCGGGTTATTAGCGATGGAGATTCGATATCGTCGTTTGCCTGGAAATGACCTAGAACTAACGTCTGGTCAGTGGGATCTCGCCCTCACTCAACCCAATCATTACCTGCTCGTCGGTCAAATGGAGTTCCGCAACCGCACTCGGGGCTTTGAAATCATGGTACCGGAAGTAGAAGCCCAGGTGCAACTCCTGAGTGAAGCCAGTTTAGACAAAATTGAATTAAACACTCGTATTATTCCGATCCATCCCGATGCGCCTGCAAGAGCCGATAACTATTGGTTTGCCTATATTGTCAAGCGCAAACCCACTCAAATCAAAGTTTCTATCGAAATTCAGGGAGAAAACCTCGAACCGCTACAGTCCGCTTGGGTACAAATTCACTACATCACCTATGGCCCAGACGGACGCATTCCCAAAACCCGCCATGTGATCATCCCCTTACAATACCCCGATCCCCAAACTCCCACAACCCCCCGCAAAACGCCGGAATCCGAAGTTTACCCAATTCGCACCCATCTACTCACCCACCTCGATGATCCCGTTGAGATCGTTAAACGATACGTCTTACCTCATGCTCAACCTGGAGATGCGATTACAATAGGAGAAACCCCCCTGGCTTTGATTCAAGGAAGATTTCGCCATCCAAGCGATATTCAACCGGGATGGGTTGCCAAGCGCGTTTGTCAGTTCTTCCTACCGACTTCCAGTTTAGCCACGGCTTGCGGGATGCAAAGTTTAGTGGATATTGTCGGCCCAGCACGAGTTCTATTTGCCTTTATTGTCGGAGCAGTCGCGAAAGTCTTAGGTCAACCCGGAATGTTCTATCAACTGGCCGGAGAACAAGCCCGTCTGATTGATGATGTCACCGGAACCTTACCTCCCTATGATCAATTTATCGTTTTTGGCCCGGAAAATTCCCAGCAAGTTGTTGAACGCATTCAACAAGAAACAGGTTTAGGGGCAGCGATTGTAGACGTCAACGATCTCAAAGCCGTTAAAATATTAGCAAAGACTTCCGATCTTTCCACTCACTTTCTAGAACAAGCCTTAAGAAGTAACCCGGCTGGCAATGCTGATGAGCGAACACCATTGGTTCTGATCCGTCCTCTGTCTCCTTCTGATCGGTGTTAATTTGAGTCATTCCATCGTCAGGGGCGAGTTCAGTTTGATAGAGGGAAGATGCGTCAGTTCACGAAAAGCGTGATCAGTATAAAGACTATAGAAAAAAAAGATGACTTTATCCCTATCCCCAAATTCAAATCAAGTGACTATCCGGCCCTTTCAGTATCGTGACCTGGATCAAATCGAACGGTTGTGCCAGCAAGCTTTATCGGATGTTGCCGTCAATCCTGAAACAGACAGTTCAAGTTTAGCAGCCTACGACATTCAAAAGCTTCGTCGTTGGTACGGATTCCTAAAATTCTTAAGTTGGTTTCCCAACCCCTGTCAACACCTGTTTAATATTCTCGTTGCAGAACAAGAGGATCAAGTTCGGGGCGTGATCAAAGTCTCGCCGTTTAACCTGACCCGTAGTACCTGGCGAGTCGAACAAGTGGCGGTTGATCCCGTTAGTGACCTCAATAGCATTGGCTCTCAACTGCTCCGTCATTGCTTTGAAAGTATTTGGGAAGCCCGCAATTGGTTAGTGGAAGTCAACGTTAATGATAAGGCAAATATTGCCCTCTATCGCCAAAACGGATTTCAACGTCTGGCTCAAATTACCTATTGGTCTGTTGAAGCCGAACTCCTCCAACAACTTGCTGTTACCCAACCGGATCTTCCCAACCTACTCCCGGTGAGTAATGCGGATGCTCAACTGCTTTATCAGTTAGATACAGCATCGATGCACCCCTTTGTGCGACAGGTGTTTGATCGTCACATCACCGATTTTAAATCCAGTGTTTTGGGAGCGCTGATGGATGGATTGAAACAATGGCTCAATCATACCGAACACATTAGCGGTTATGTCTTTGAACCGCAACGTAAAGCCGCCATTGGTTATTTCCAAGTTCAACTCTCACGGGATGGACGTCAACCCCATTTTGCCGAGTTAACTGTTAATCCGTCCTACACTTGGCTTTATCCCGAACTGCTGGCTCAAATTGCCCATCTGACTCACGAATTTCCCCCCCAATCCTTGCGACTCAGCTCGGCGGACTATTTACCCGAACGGGAAGCCTATTTTGAAAAAATGGGCGTGACTCGCATCGAACACAGCCTGTTGATGTCTCGGTCGGTTTGGCATAAAGTTCGAGAATCTAAGCTCTCCTTAGAAGGTTTACAACTGTCGGATGTGCTGCAAAGCTTGCAACCTTCTCGTAAACCAGTACCGAGTCGGATCTCTTGGTTAGGGCCAATGAATCATCCCTCCCCCTCGGATCGCAATTCTAACGTTTCAGACACTCTCAGTGGACAATCCAATGCCATCTCTGAACAGTCTGAGTTCGACAGTCCAAACAAACCCACCGAACAACAGTCTGATTATTAGTCCAAAGGATAGATTATGAGTGAAAACTCCTCACCTCAATTCGTTTCCGCCCTGGGGCTAGATGTGGGTCAGAAGCGGATTGGGGTTGCAGGTTGTGATGGTTTGGGATTGATGGCAACGGGTTTAATGACCCTTAAACGCAGTACCTTTGATCAAGATGTCGCCCAACTGCGAAAATTAGTCCAAGAAAGACGAGTCCAAGTTCTAGTCGTTGGTTTACCCTATTCGATGAATGGAACTATAGGGATGCAAGCGCGAAAAGTTCAAAGATATGCAACCGGACTATCGCAAAGCCTGGAGTTACCCCTAGAGTATATTGATGAACGTCTGACCTCCTTCCAAGCTGAACAAATGCTCAGAGATGCCAATATTTCGCCATCTCGCAATAAAGCACTGATTGATCGCAAAGCTGCGGCTATCATTTTGCAACAATGGTTAGACCAACGGCTCAGACAGAACCCGTAAATGCCGAGTGAGTTGCGAGCGTGTAGCTCTGGACTTGCACAACTGATTTGTAGAGCAGTAACTTAGTAGACGATTTATGGTACAAAACGGTACTATCTGTAAGATCAGATAATAGATCTATGCAACGAGCCTATCATACCAAGTTAAAACTGAACAACAAACAGAAGACTTTAATGGCGACCCACGCCGGATATTCTAGGTGGGTTTGGAATTGGGCGTTAGCGATGTGGAATGAAGCTTACAAACAGGGTTTAAAACCTTCTGCGAATAAGCTAAAAAAGTTCTACACCAATCACGTCAAACCTCAATATTCCTGGCAGTCAACGCTAAGTTCTAGAGTTTATCAATTTGCCTTCATGCACTTGGGAGAAGGATTTAGCCGATTTTTTCAAGGCATTGCTGAACATCCTAAATTCAAGAAAAAAGGCAGAAACGATAGCTTTACGATTGATAACTGTGGCAAGGTAATGAGGTTTTCGGGGAAGAGATTGAAGCTTCCTTTCATTGGATGGGTTAACACTTACGAAGCCCTTCCTGAAATTCAAACCAAACGAGTCACAATAAGCCGTAAAGCTGATTCTTGGTATCTGTCTGTCGCTTACGAATTTGAGCCAGAACAGACTGTTAAATCAAGAGTTTATCTGGGTGTTGATGTAGGGGTTAAGGTCTTAGCGACCTGTTCAGATGGTACTGTTTTTGCCAATCCAGCAGCCCACAAAAAAGCTCAAAAAAATCTGGCTCGACTTCAGCGCGAACTTTCTAGAAAACAGAAGGGTTCCAATAACAGGAATAAAGCCAAACTCAAATTAGCGAAAGCTTATCAGCGAGTCACAAACATCCGAAAAGATGCAATTCATAAACTTACCTCATGGCTATGCAAAAATCACGCAGTCATCGGGTTAGAAGACTTGAATGTTTCTGGGATGTTAAAAAATCATAAGTTAGCGGGTGCTATTGCTGATTCTGCTTTTTATGAAATTCGTCGCCAAGTTGAGTATAAGTCGGAGTGGTACGGTTCAAGAGTAGTGTTTGCTGATAGATTCTATCCGTCAACTAAAACCTGTTCAAATTGCGGTCATGTTCAAGAAATGCCACTGAAAGAACGAGTTTTTAACTGTAATAATTGCGGTGTAAGCGTTGACCGTGATTTGAATGCCAGCCTGAATTTAGAAGGTTATGCCGAGGGCTTCTTGGTGAAATGCCTGTCTGACCGGGTGCTGCTGACAGTCCGGGGTGATGCAGGAAATAAACGTTAACACGGTTTATACCGCGTTATATCAGTTTTATAAAGCAGGGGTCTGTTGAGTATAAGCTGCCTTAAGCATGATATTCTGATCGTGCAGTGGATCGATATTCGACCCATTGAAAACACCCATTCACCCAGACCTGGGGTACTATTTTAGTCTAGCCTACATGATGTTTTCATCTCAATCCCCCCAAGAGAATGGACGCTCTGGAGAAGATGTCGTCACACTCACTGATGATCAAGGGCGAACACTCGACTGCATCATTCAGTCAACTGTACAACTCGAAGGTCAGGAATATGTCTTGCTGGTTCCAGTGGATGCTCCTGTAGAAATTTTGAGTTGGCTCAGTGACGACGAAAGCGATGAGGGTGCAACTCCGATTGAATCTGAAGCCGAACTTGATAAAATTTTTCCCATTGCTCAAGTTGTTCTACAAGAGCAGAATCTAACGCTCAAACGGACTGCTGTCACCCTCACCGTCGCCGGGGAATTACCAGAGGTTGATGAAGAAGAAGATCTCGAAGACGATGCAGACGAGTCAGAAGACGTTGATTATGAGGAAATGATGTGGCTGACCAGCTTCTATTGTGAAGAACAGGAATACGGCATCTATACGCCTGTTGAACCCTTTTTCATCTTGGCTCGTCAAAACGATCAAGGTCAACCTCAATTACTCTCGGCTGAAGAACTTCGAGAAATTGAGCCACTGCTACCGTTAATCGAAGATCAGCTCTTTGACGATCTCGATTAAACTTTATCCCACTCCGGGTAACAAACCACAGACAACTGACAACGGACAAAATTACATCAGATATGGGACGGATATCAAAGATTGTTTTCTACCTGGTGATCCTACCAACGACATGGATTTTTTTAGGTTGGCAGGGTTGGTCATGGTGGAGCTGGGTGAGTTCTGCACCGATGGAGGCTGACTCCATTGATGAATCAACAGAAAACAGTACCGCCGTTCAAATTACGATTCCACCGGGAACTTCCAGCCAGCAAATAGGGCGGGACTTGGAAGCGGCGGGCTTGATTCGTTCCTCCAACGCTTGGCGGTTGTGGGCGCGTTGGCTCGTTTTTAGCGATCCAGAGGGCGAGTTTAAAGCGGGTACTTATCAATTATCTCCGACTCAACCCTTGAGTGAGGTAGCCGAAAAAGTCTGGAAAGGTGAGGTGATGCAGTTAAGCTTCACCATTCCAGAAGGCTGGTCAATTAAACAAATGGCAGAATATTTTGAGGATCAAGGCTATTTTTCGGCTCAGGCTTTTATGGATGCAGCCCAGGAGATTCCTTATGCAGATTATCCCTGGCTTCCTCAAAATTTACCGCTCCTCGAAGGCTTTTTGTATCCCGATACCTATCAACTGCTAGCTGATCAGATCACCCCCGAGGGGATTATCCGCCAAATGCTTGACCGTTTTCAACAGGTGGCGTTACCCGTCTATCAAAAGGCTAAAAATCAAACCAATCTTTCTCTTAATGAATGGGTAGCGTTGGCGAGTATTGTTGAAAAAGAAGCGGTTGTTGCCAGTGAACGTCGGATTATTTCCGGTGTGTTTCACAATCGCCTCAAACAAGGAATTCAGTTAGCCGCAGATCCGACGGTTGAATATGCTTTAGGAATTCGCCAAACGGTTGATCAACCCCTGACGTTTAAACAAGTTGAAACGCCTTCCCCCTACAATACTTATATCAATACGGGTTTACCTCCGACTGCCATTGCCAGTCCGGGTGTCGCGAGTTTAGAAGCCACTCTCGATCCTGAACCGACAGAATATCTGTATTTTATGGCTCGCTATGATGGGACTCACATTTTTAGCCGCACGGAAGCTGAACATCAAGCTGCTATTGCAGAAGTCGAACGTCAACTCTCAAATCAGTAGTTCAGAGGTTAAAAGTCAGGAAACAGTTTTGTAGGGGCGGGTTCAACTTAGATGTCTGTCTCACCAACAATTTTAATCAACCTGAACTGTTTCCTGTTCTCGGATAACTGTAAATAACCGAGCAATTTTCAGCTATGATTGAAAAGCTAAAATTGACGAATGGTTATGACTTGGGGGAATCTGTTACAACCTGATTTGATTCTAGGTGATGCCGTCATCGGTTTAAAACCTGAGATCCTAGAGCAAAATCATCTCAGAGGGTTGGTGTTAGATGTCGATGAAACTTTGGTTCCGATCACCCGATCTCAAGTGTCTGAAGAACTCAAACAATGGGTAGAAAGCATTCGACCTCTGGCGACGATCTGGTTAGTCAGTAATAATATCAGCAACGCTCGGATTGGTACCATTGCTCAAACCCTGGATTTACCCTACATTAGTGGTGCAGGTAAACCTTCTCGGCGCAAGCTTAGACGGGCTGTAGATGCGATGAATTTACCGATGTCACAAATTGGGATGGTGGGCGATCGCTTATTTACTGATGTCTTAGCGGGAAATCGATTAGGAATGTTTACCATTTTAGTCGAACCTATGCTGGACTCGACTCCAGGAAGTACACTGTATTCGATGCGATCGCTGGAAGTCTGGCTCTCGAATATTTTAGGGGCTTCTTTCAAACCTGATTAGATTGACTGCTAGTCAGGGTGTTCAGTCTCTCTCAAATCTCAGAATAATATTCTCACAGTCTCGCAAAAATTGGCATCACTGAAGGGAAAAAAAGAGGATTTGTCCGTTCAATAGACTCTAGATCAAGAAAAGCCGGAAAACACTAAAACCTGATTTTCTGCCTTTGCCAACTCCTATGTCTCAAACAATTGTTATTAAAATTGGTACATCGAGTCTGACTCAAGTGGGAACGGGGCATTTAGCTTTATCCACCCTGGCAACTTTAGTCGAAACCTTGACTCATCTCCGTCAACAGGGAGAACAAGTGGTATTGGTGTCTTCCGGGGCAGTTGGGGTGGGTTGCGATCGCCTGGGACTGACTGAACGACCTCGAACTATTACCCTAAAACAAGCAGTGGCGGCGGTTGGTCAAGGTCGCCTGATGCGGGTTTATGATGACTTATTTACCTGTCTCAACCAACCGATCGCTCAAGTTCTCCTCACCCGTAGCGACTTGGTTCAACGCAGTGGCTATGTGAATGCTTACAACACCTTTCAACAACTGTTAAAATTAGGCGTAATTCCGATTGTCAATGAGAATGATACGGTTGCGGTTGATGAACTCAAATTTGGAGATAATGACACGCTTTCGGCGTTAGTGGCGAGTTTAGTCGAAGCAGATTGGCTATTTTTATTAACGGATGTGGATAAACTTTATTCAGCCGATCCTCGTGATGATCCTCATGCTCAACCGATTGATTTAGTCACTCATATCGAACAACTTCAAGACCTTCAAGTTCAAACCGGAGACTCCCGCAGTGGTTGGGGAACAGGCGGAATGATTACTAAAATTGAAGCGGCTCGTATTGCCACCAGTTCGGGAGTTCGTACCGTAATTACTGATGGAAAATTTCCAAAAAATTTGGCAAAAATTATCCAAGGTGAAAAAATAGGTACTCATTTTGCCGCCCAAACTCGACCTGTGAATGCTCGGAAACATTGGATTGCTAATGTGTTACTTCCCTTGGGAAAACTCTATCTAGATGAAGGGGCAGTTCGTGCGATTTGTCAACAAGGAAAGTCTTTATTGGCGGCGGGAATTACTCAGATAGAAGGGGCATTTCAGGCGCAAGATTCGGTGAGAGTTTGTAATTTAGAAGGCCGAGAAATTGCCAGGGGCTTAGTTAACTATAATAGCGCAGAATTGCAAAAAATAAAAGGATGTCGTTCCGAAAAAATTCCCGAAATTCTCGGATATGTAGGAGCGGAAACTGTGATTCATCGAGATAACTTAGTTCTTTAAAGTTCTCTCTCTCAAGTTGTGAAAATTGAGTTTTAATCGCTTTTAACTCATCCCGGTTAAATTGATTGATACAATCTCAAAAATCTATGTCAAAATATGAGGATATAGCGTTTATATTATTAAATCAAAAGTGCAAGCGAGACGCTAGCAGGAGGATATTCGGTTAATTGATTCACTTTATTTGTTAATGTCAACTTCCCCAAAAGGCTAATTTTTTTATGGCTGCTACCCTTGCTCTGATTGCTCACGATCGCAAAAAAGAAGAACTGGTTGAATTCATTTTAAAATATCAAGGCATTTTTTCTCGTTATCACTTGATAGCCACGGCAACAACGGGACAACGAATTCAACAAGGAACAAACCTGACGGTTGAACCCCTGTTGTCTGGGCCACAAGGAGGAGATCTTCAAATTGCAGCACAAGTGGCTGAAGGAAAAATATTAGCCGTTATTTTCCTGATTGATCCGCTTTTTTCCCAACCCCATGAACCCGATATTCAAGCGTTACAACGCATTTGTGCGGTTCATAATGTTCAACTGGCGATTAATATTGCTACGGCTGAAGCTATTGTTGAAAAACTCCGTCAGTCACGAATTGCTCATCTGATCTTTAACCCAGTTTCTGGAAGTGGAAATTCGACTCAAGAGTTAGCTTTAATTTGCAAATTACTTGAACCTCACCTGCACTTACAGGTTCATCAAACTACCCCAGAAGAAAGTGCAGAAGAACTGACTCAAAAAGCGATTGCAACTGAACCCGATATGATTATCGCCAGTGGTGGTGATGGTACAATTTCGGCGGTAGCGGGAGTGTTAATTGGCACACAAATCCCCTTGGGTGTGATTCCGAGAGGAACCGCAAATGCCTTTGCAGTCGCTTTAGGAATTCCCGTCGCCTTGACTCCGATTAGAAGTGCTTGTCAAGTGATTATTAATGGAAATACTCGGGTTGTTGATGCGGCTTACTGCAACCAAAAACCGATGATTTTACTCGCCGGAATTGGCTATGAAGCCGAAACGATTGACAAAGCGACTCGAGAAATGAAAGAACAATGGGGTGCGTTAGCCTATTTAATTGCGGGTTGGCAACAACTGAATGAGCAAGAATTGTTTTTAACAGAAATTGAAGTTAATAACGAGGTTTATCAAATGAATTCAGCCGCGATTACGATTGCGAATGCTGCACCCCCGACTTCGGTGTTAGCCCAGGGAAAAGGAGAAGTTGTTTTTGATGATCATCTCTTAGATGTTACGATTGCAACGGTTAATATCAATCCCCAACAACTGGTTAATAATCCCAAATTACGAGCGGTTGCCACGATGATTAATATGCTGGGTTCGGCTTTAGTTAAAACAAATCCCGATCATCCTGATATTTATCATTTTAGAACTCAACGAATCAAGGTGACTGCAAATCCGCCTCAAAAAGTGGTTGTTGATGGGGAAGTGATCGGTACAACTCCTGTGGAAATTGAATGTATTCCAGATGGGTTAATGGTGTTCGTGCCTGGAAATAATATTGGTTAACGGCGATTCAAATTCAACTGAATAGCTAGAATTTGACAGGCGATCGCACCACTGCAACATTCGATTCCAAGCCCACCAACGATCCGGATCTTCAGCTTGAAGTTGAGAAGATTTACTGCTAATATAACCCACATGACCGCCATATTGGGTTAATCTCAAATCAATCGCTGAATTTTCGCGGCTAGCGGCTTGCAAATCGGGGATAATCGTCGGGTCAAATAAAGGATCATCCGCAGCATAAAGGATTAACGTGGGTTTCTGCAATTGAGGCAACAAAGCCAGCGCACTACTGGCGTTATAGTAGTCTTCAACCGATGAAAAACCCAGTCGTTCGATCACCAGTTCGTGATCAAATCCCCAAATACTATTCGCTCGTTTAATCGCTTCAGGATCAATCGCTTCAGGATGCGCTGTATAGATGCGTCTGGCTAACTTTTTCAGTTCAGAGGCGATCGCTCTTTCTAGATATTTTCCCCAGGGATGTTGTACCAAATAGGACAGAGAACGGGTAGAATCAAGACTTGGACAAATCACCGCTCCCCCAGCAAAGTCGGACTCGCTGAACTCCAGGTCATTTCCCCAGTCTGAAACCGTTTGAGCCGCTTTCACGCCCCACAGCGCCAACTGTCCGCCCAGAGAATATCCCGTAAACCAAAACGGAGGCGGACAGCCTAAAGCTTTCGCATGGGCGGCGATGCGAACAAAATCTTCTCCCTCATACAGTCCATCTGAGGTTAGCGTCGGAGAAAGTTCTGCGGTTTTGCCATGCGCCCGCCAATCAAACAATACAACGCTGTAGCCTTGAGCGTAGGCTTTACGCCCCAACAGTCTGAGAAACCATTGATTATCTAAATCTCCGGTAATGCCGTAGGTTCCGACAATTGTACCGCGTGAATGTTCGGCAATGGCATATTTACCAAAAATCGGAACATTTTCCGCACCGATAAAAATTTGGTCTTGATAAGGAGGTTCTGGGTGAGGGGTTGTTTGTTCCCAAGTTTTCTTTGCTCTCAACGCCGCATAAACCGTCATGGTTAAGCCATTTTTCAGCAAAAAGGGAGGAGTATACACAAGTTGATCCATGATCGAGAGCAGAGAATAAGTGATTACCCTTAATTAGATTAACAATTTGTTGTTTTCAGGATCGGTTTGGCGTCCAGCTTTAATGATCGTATCCACAAGGCTATCAATTAACCGTTCGGAGTCCATCGGCATCAGTCGATGTCCGTGCAGCACTTTCTGAACGAGAACGAAGTGAACTAAACCCCCGACAAAAATACGGGCGGTGGCTTCAGGATCGTTAATTTCCAGTTCTGAACAATCTCTAAAATACTGGGTTAGAATCACCGTTGAAGGTTGAATCAATTCCTGCACAAAGACTTCTGCCAAATCGGGTCGTTTGCCGGACTCAGCGATAATTAAACGGGCAAAACAAAGCTGTCCATCCTCATCAGCATTTTGTAAAATTCTCTCAGCGAGATCTCGGAGAACGGTTTCGGGTTTACCTTTGAGGGGTTTTGACCAAACCAGGCGAAATTTCTCCGAAGCAATGCGCTTGACAAGGGCGGTAAACAAGCCATCTTTATCGGAAAAATGACTGTAAAGGGTTTGTTTGGAGACTCCGGCTGATTTTGCTATTCTATCCATACTGGTGCAAGCATAGCCATGTGCCAAAAATTCGGGTATGGCACCTTCAAGGATTTGTTCGGCTTTTTCTGCATATCCGGGACGCAAATATTCGGAATTAATTATTTTAGGCATTGTTATCAATACTCCTGTTGTGTTGTGTCTATTATCTTCCTGGCTCCCTGTTAAAAAACAGCACCCAACTGTACAGTCTCAAGGTAACATTACTGACTGTTCACTGTTTCTTATCCCCTGACATAGAGGAGTACGGTTTTGTTCATCTGAAGTATCAGTCTGGAGATAGTCATTCAGCCACAGACAGCCCGCACGAATTTGATAACCTAACTGAAAACCTTGCATATTCCACAGAATCGTTGTTCCATCTTCTCGAGCGATCGCCAAAAGTTTACCATCGGGATCGAAATAGACACTATTAAGAAACACATCTTGATCAAGGGTGTAAAAAGCCTCAATTTCCCTCTGAGCGGAACAGTTTCCATCTACAGGCCAAAGCTGTTGACGATCAAGCTGCCATAGTCGAACTTTTTTATCATCACTCGCACTGGCAATCAGAGTCCCATTAGGATGAAAATCAACACCGCGTACAATGGCTTGATGTTTCAAAGGACAAGATGCTCCCCGGCTGGGACTCCAGAGGATAACCTGGCGATCAACTGCAATCGCTAATAGTCCTTCTTTGGGGGTATAACTAATCTCATTAATGGTTTGATTGGGGTAAGACAAAATCCTGCGCGACTCCCAACCTGCTTTTTGGGAACTCCACAATTGGATCGCAGATCCCGTAGAATCTGAAGTTGCCGTCGCCATCTGATTTCCGATCGCATTGAAACGAATACTCACAACCGGATGATCAAGCTTCAAAGTGTCAATTAAGCTGCCGTCGGGTTGCCAAAGCTTCACGGTGCGATCTTCACTTCCAGAAGCGATCATTCCAGTCGGACTAAACTCTACAGCATTCACGGGTTTCTGATGTCCGCTTAAGGTTTGAACCAACTCGCCTTTGAGGTTCCACAGTTTAACGGTAGGTTGTTGTTGACTAACTGTCGCCAGGGTTTCTCCGTCTGGACTCAAACTCACCCAACGCACTTCTTTTTGATTATTCAACACCAACGGTTCATCGGTTGAGTTTTTCAACGGTTCCGCACTGTCTGTCTTCCACAGTCTAACGGTTTGATCGTCGCTAGCGGTGGCAATGATTCCATTCTGACTCCAACTAATATCATTAACGGCTTGAGAATGACCTTGCAAGATTTGATCGAGGGGATTTCTGTTGCGATCCCAGAGTTTTACGGTATTGTCTGCACTCGCGGAAGCGATCGTCTGACTATCGGGACTAAAACTCACCGTCCAGACATCATTTTTGTGTCCGGTAAACGTTTGCAAAATCGCGCCATTTTTATTCCACAGTTTCACCGTGCTATCGCGACTACTACTGGCAATGGTCTGACCATCGGGGCTAAAACTCACGCCTAAAACATCACTGTTGTGTCCTTTGAGGGTTTCAACGGTATTGGTTTTTAGGTTCCACAGTCTAACGGTGCGATCGCCGCTTGCAGAAGCCAAAATCTGACCATTCGGGCTAAAACTGACTTCATAGACCCCAATGCAGTCTTCTGTCTGTCTGAGGGACTCACAATGCCCTCTGAGGGTTTTTAGGAAGGTGCCGTCTGGCTTCCAAAGTTTCACGGTTGGATCTGAATTCCCACCGGAAGCGAGGGTTTGACCGTCGGGGCTAAACTTGACATCTAAGACTCCGCCTTGATGGGCGTTGAGGGTTTTAATCAGGGTTTCCTGTTCAACATCCCAAAGCTTGATCGTACTATCACCACTCCCGGAAGCCAAAACCCGACCATCGGGACTGAAACTAACACTCGTCACCACATCCTGATGACCTTTGAAGGTTTTTAACAGTTGTCCGTCTCGACTCCAGAGTTTCACCGTCCTATCGACACTGGCTGAGGCGATCTGATTTCCATCGGGACTAAAACTCACGCTAATCACGTTATCCTCATGGGAAACAGGTTGTGAATTGAGAGACGGATCGATCAGATCTTGAATAAATCTGCCATCTTTACCCCAGAGTTTGATCACTTTTTCGTTTCCGGCGGTAGCGATGATTTGACCATCGGGACTGTAGCTTGCGGCTAAAATACTGTCTTCTTGTTCGAGTCGATTGCGCTCGTGTAAACTATTATCAAATAACTTTCGCAGTCCTTTAGCAATCTCGTCTTTTTGTTCTTTGGACGCTTGGGTTTGTTGAATACTTTCACCAATCACCAAAGTCGCTCGTAAAATGCCAATTTGATCGTTTTGATCGCCGACAATTAAAGACTCTTGAGCCGCTTGAATGGCTTCTATTCTTGCTCGGGCTTCTTGTTTTCTTTGAGCCATTGCAAATAGACCCAATCCAGCAAAGACAAATCCGGCTAAAGCCGCCATAATTCGTTCAAGTTGGCGGCTACGTTCTTCAGCTTTGCTACGACGTTCGGTTTCTTTGGCGAGGCGAGAATAGACATCTACATCTTCTTTGAGTGCTTTATTTTTTTGTTGCAGTTGCTCAAATTCTGCATCTCGATCTAAGCGATTTTTATGACGAATAAAATCAGCCAGATAATCGTGAACCAGTTGATAAAATTCTGCCCCATCTATGATTTCTCGGGAGACTAAGCCAGATTTTGCCAGAATATACAGAATTAAATCGAGTTCATATTCTACCGCTTCTTTTCCGAGTTTTCCTTTTAATTCTTCTGTTAATTCTGAACGGGTTTTTAGCGGCCGAGTGTTGTTTTCATCGGTGAGTAAAAACAGGATTAAATTCGCGGTTTGTTGATGTTCTGGGCCACAATCTTGAATGACTTCTTCGAGAAAGCGCTCGACTAATTTTTGATGGGGGCCTTGACGTTTATAGTCGGCTAAAGTAGTAATATCTTCGGCTTGAAGTTGGGCGCCGACGACTTGTAATTCTATCGGACGAACTTCTCCTAATTCCCGCGAGAGGTCATTAACTAAGGCTTGAATTAGGGCATCTTCTAGGAAAAAATGGGAGCGATCAGTTAAACTTTTGATGACGTTGTAAGCTTCTGTCGGGGTCAAGTTGCCCAAATAAAATAGAATGTCTTTATTTAAAATATCGTTGTTAACAATTTCAAAGTCTATTAATCGGGTTCCTTCTAATAAATGATGTAAGTAATCGTCTCGAACGGAGATCATCACTTTTACATAGGGTAAATTGAGACAATCTCTTAAGACTTCAAAAAAAAGGCGGCGAGTGCTGAGTCTTCGATGGGCGAAGAAAAATTCTTCAAATTGATCAAAAATTAATATCGTGATTTGATTATTGTTCGCGTTTTCTTTTAATTTGAGTAAAATATTTTCAATCGCTTCTTGATGGGTTTGTTCTGTCTTGCGGGTTGATTTTTCTGCTTCTTCACGGTTTTCTATCGTTTCCTCTTCTTCTAAAAAGGCTTGAGTTCGATCAGCGTATAATTTCTTTTCAAGTTCTTTTGCATAGGAGTTGTAAGTTCTCAGCAAGATCGGAACAATTTGACGGGCTTCCACACTCAAATCTTGCAACGCCGGAACTAAACCCGCTCGAATAATCGAACTTTTACCGACTCCAGACTGACCATAAATCACCGTTAATTTGTGTTGAGTGCTTCCGATGCGTTGGAGTAAACGATTAATTGCTTCTTCACGACCAGAGGCTTTGATTTCATCGGTAACAGTGGCTTCAGTTGACACCGTTCCTAACATCGGATCAACCGCTTGTTCTCGGGGTTCGAGTCGTCCGGCGCCAATAAAAGCCGTATAGCCAAATGCACTCGATTTTGTACGATGTTCTTTTTTAATATCAAAGGCTTCTCGATATTGACCGAGTTCAAAATAGAGTCGGCGCAACATTCCTAAGATTTGCAGATAAAATCTAGGATTGTATTTAGGAGCGGTTTCTTTGTAGGCAATTTCTAACTTTTCTATAGCCTCCCAAGGTTGGCTTAACTGTTCTAAGGCTTGAGCCAGTATCCAGTAATATAAACCTTGATTTTTATTGGTGAGCGGATCATCAATAATTTTCTGGGGATTTTGATTCAGGATTTCTAAGGCTATTGAGGCGAATTCTTTGGTATTTTGCCAGTCCGATTTATGCCGATAATATTCCGCTAAAAAGCCGTAATCTTGAGCGAGTTGTAGCGGTTGAGAGTTTTGTTGTTGATGTAATTTGCGCGATTTTAGAGCGAGTTTAAACAGAGCGTCCCAATCTTCCAGTTCCCGCAGAATTTCACCCAGTTGATTAATAAATTTTGCGACTAAATCGGGTCGTTTTGCCCTTTCAAAATAGTCTAAACATTGCTCAAAATACATTCGGGCTTCTAGCCATTCTTTGTGACTACTGTGCCTGAGATGTTGTTCGGCTTGGTAAGCTGAACATAACCCTAGATGATACAAAATAATACCCTGCCAAATGAGCGGATTTACCGCAGGGGAAGAATGAACCAATGGATATTCAGCCTCAAAAGCCGATGAACGAGATGAGAGTTTTGTACTCTCTTGTTGCCAAAAGTTCCAACTGAGGTTATAGTTTTCTAGCGCTTCTGAGATGTTTTGATGAGCGTAGTAATGTCGAGCCAGAACGAACCTTAGACTAGCCGTTAAAGCGGGTGTTAAAGTAATTTTTCGGTTTGTTAAATCTTGATAAGCCAGTTGCAGTTCCGAGGCGGAATGTTCACCCAAAATTTTGCTATTGGAAACAAATGAACACCCCCCTAGTTCTAAAATGGTGGTGAAGAGTTGCTGAGATTTGCTCGAAAGAAAGTGAATTAATTCGCTAGAACTTTGTTGAAAAACATAAGTCGTCGCGTAGCCAGTAAAATCCGGCGCTCGTCGATTTAACTTTTTCCACAGTTGATCATTAATCCACAGCAATACCGGAAAGGGAAAGTTTAAAAAGGCTTCTCTCGCTAAGTTAGTCGCCGCTAAGACTTCATCTAGCGTTTCCACCCTCTCTAAACCAAACACCATGACAACAGCAGGATGTTCTTCTGAGAGTTCTGTTTCTAGGGTACGATAGAGGTTATCAATAGAAGCACTCAGATGAATTTCTCGAATGGGTAAAGCTGATTTTTTGTGGAGTTGCTTAACAATTGTTTTCCGCAGACTAATATAGTTACAGCGAACCAACACCAATGAGAATTCTCCCTCTGACAGTTGTAAGGTTCGAGAGAGAGTATCAAGCTGGCTTTGATTGTGGGTTACTGTATCATCTTGGGGATATACATTCATTGGGCTGGTCAATTTTTTCTCCGATACGCCTAGATTAGCTTGATCTCAGATTGATGAATATAAAAATATACTTTAGGATAGCACTGCTTTATAGAGACTCGGAAAAGCCATAAAATATCTTTACTTGTTTGCATCGGGAACTTTTTAGGCGATCGCATCGTCTACTCCGCTATTGCCCATACCATATATGACATATGTTAAAGTATAGGGGATGAAAGTAGTCAGATCGGACAAAATCATAGCAGTCTGTGGTCAATTCTTCAATCTCGGGAAAATGCTTTCAGTCGAATCAGATACAATGAAAGCTTACCCAATGAAAGCCAATCGATCGAACAATAAACTCCTCACACGATGAGTTTTTGCTGTTTTTAGCATTTCCCGTAGAGTTTACAGGGTGTACGATCATAAAGAATCTCAGGGGAGAGTAACTTCTCATCCTCAAAAGAAGTAGAATCTTGGATCTCCATTTGCAAAACGCCATCCGGTTGGGAGATCGGGGGTTTTATTTTCCCGCTATCTGCCAAGCTAGAATTTCCACTGAGCATCAGTAGCATTGGAAGTGCTATCATTAGATCTAACCTTTTGGGTGTCATCGGAACCATTTTGCTCACCTCGTTTGTTATTTGAATTTAGGGTTCATCAGGGTTTGATTGTTCTGCGTTCTTCTCTACTTTATTCTTCTCAATCTCCCAACTTTAGCCGGAATTTTAGGGAGATTATCCCCCTGTATCCGTTGTTTGTAAGCGTTTTAGCGATTGACGGATTAATTGTGATGTTTGCAAGTCAATCCTTTCTCACCTGTTTAAGAAGTGACGAGTGACAAGCCAAGAAACGGGAAACCCACTCTGATCAAGCTGTTAACAGATCATCAATTTAAAGAGTAGGTTCTTCTTCAGCTTGAGGGAACGAGAGAGAAAAAAAATCATCCGTAGGGATGAAAGCCTCAAGACAACTTTTCACGAAAATATACTGACAGATAGAACAGGATTATTGTTCCAATCATCTAGTCGGAAAATAGGGCTTGAGACGGCACAAAATTCGGGTTAAGTCGAGAACAGCAAAGGATCAGTTTTGGGAATATAGCAGAAGTCAGGAGACAGGAGACACCCTTCGGGTTCGGCAGTTGCTCCTCAACGGAAACCGCCAAGTCCGCACTGCCTCACCGAGACAGGAGACAGAATTGAAACCTTTATCATAAAAGGATTTGACAGAAAAACACTGTCCTAATCAAAGGCTTCGACTGCTATATAACCCAATGGTTTAACTGTTCGTTGCTATAGAGAAGGTCTACTTCATCAATCTACAAGAGTATTGACACCAAAATCCGGAACATTTATCACCTTTACTTAATGTGTTCCAAAAACCCGATTTCTCCAAGAAACCGGGTTTCTCTGTATACTTAGGTAATAACAGTGGGTTCTGTACGACCTGTTATCGACTTAATTTGAGCAATTTCATCGGCAATTGAAATGAAATCCCCTAACGCTACTTGTGGATCTAAACCCTGTTTACTGGCATCGGGTTCATAACTTTCTAAATACAGTCGTAATGTTGCCCCTTTTGTTCCAGTGCCAGACAGTCGAAAAACAATCCGAGAACCATCAGTAAACCCAATGCGAACCCCTTGTTTATCAGAAACACTATTATCAACCGGATCGGTATAACTAAAGTCGTCCGCGTATTCCACTTCATAACGTCCGAACGTTTTGCCTTTCATCGTCGCTAAACTCGAACGCAAACGAGTAATTAACTCATTGGCTTTATCGCTTTCGACTTCTTCGTAGTCATGGCGAGAATAGTAATTTCGCCCGTAAGTTTTCCAGTGTTCTTTGACAATATTCTCAACGGATTCTCCCCGAACTGCCAGAACATTCAACCAAAACAAAACCGCCCACAAACCATCTTTTTCGCGGATATGATTTGAACCTGTTCCGAAGCTTTCCTCACCGCAAAGTGTGGCTTTTCCAGCATCTAATAAATTCCCGAAAAACTTCCAACCTGTGGGCGTTTCATAGCATTCTATTCCCAATTTTTCCGCGACTCGATCCGGTGCTTGAGATGTTGGCATCGAACGCGCAACCCCCGCCAAACCATCTTTATAACCCGGAACTAAATGAGCATTAGCCGTTAAGACTGCTAAACTATCACTGGGAGTCACAAAAAAGTTGCGACCTAAAATCATATTGCGATCGCCATCCCCATCAGAAGCCGCTCCGAAATCCGGTGCATTTTCGCCAAACAAAACTTCAACTAAATCGTGAGCATAAACTAAATTTGGATCAGGATGACCGCCCCCAAAATCTTCTAAAGGTTCACCATTTTGTACCGTTCCTTTTGGCGCACCTAAACAGTCTTCAAAAATCGCTTTAGCATAAGGCCCGGTAACAGCATGGAGCGAGTCCATACACATTCTAAAATTGCCGGAAGTTAGCATTTGGCGAATTTTGTCAAAATCAAATAAAGACTCCATTAATTCTCTGTAAGGCGCAACAGAATCAATCACCTCAACTGCCATTGTTCCGAGTTTAAAACTCCCCGGACTTTCTAAGTTGATATCAGCCGCTTCTAAAAGTTTGTAGGAGTCAATAACTTTGGTGCGTTGATAAATTGCCTCGGTGACTTTTTCCGGTGCCGGCCCGCCATTGCTGGTATTAAATTTAACGCCAAAATCTCCATTGGGGCCACCTGGGTTGTGACTCGCCGAGAGAATAATCCCCCCCAAGGCGTTATGTTTACGAATAATACAAGATGCAGCCGGAGTTGAGAGGATACCGCCACATCCAACTAATACCTGTCCAATACCGTTAGCGGCCGCCATTTTGAGGATAATTTGAATGGCTTGACGGTTGTAGTAGCGACCATCTCCCCCAACCACAAGTGTTTGACCCTCAAGGCTTTCTTGGGTGTCGAAGATAGATTGAATAAAGTTTTCTAGATAATGAGGTTTTTGAAAATCAGGAACCGATTTGCGTAGCCCAGAGGTTCCAGGCTTTTGATCCGAAAAGGGCTGAGTTGAGACCATGCTTATATTCATACCAATCTTACAGCAGGAACTTCTGCCCACATTGTATCGGGAATGATCCCCTTTTCTTCAAGTTTTCTATCTTCGGAGTGATAAGCCAGAGGCAACAGGCAATCTTGCAACAGGCAAAAGGCATGAGGTAGACAAGAGTTTCTAGGAGTAGACTTGAGAGCTTTATTATGGTGTATAACAAAAAGAGTTGAGAATTTCTGAGTTTGGTCAGAAGTTAGAAGTCAGAAGTCAGAAGTACCTTTTTCAGCGTTCATAATTTAGTTTTTATTGTTTCATTTGACGTCTTAACTGTTCTAATTCGTCTTCGGTTTCCCAACGTTTAAATTCTTGTTCTAACGGGTCTGCTGCGGCGCTAAAACTGTTATAATTAGGAGTCTGATTCCATGCTTTTGTTTCCCATTGTTGTTGCTGTTGAGTGGCTTTAGCTTGGGTGCGGGCTTTAACGGCTTCTGCGGCTTTAACGCTCACTTCTTGGCGACGCAGTTTAATTTGCTGATAAAGTTCTTTCGACTGTTCGATGCGTTGTTTAACGCCTTGCATTTGTCCCCAACGTTGGTTTCCCTGACGTAATAATACCGCTTCTCTTTCTCTAGCGGGTTGGGCGAGATCTTGACGGTTAGCGGCTTCAGCTTTAGCGATGCGTTCATGCCAACGTTGAATATCTTGAGCAATTGTGAGAATTTGGTCTTGTAAACTTTTTTCCTGACGTTGAAGATCGGCAATTAAACGTAATGTATCTTCTTGTTGTTCGCGAAGTTGTTCTTCTAAAGCTTGCAATTCTAGATGAGGATTAGACCGTAAAAATTCCTCTAATCTTGTTTCTAAAAAGCGACTAAAATCATCAAATAAACCCATAACTTTAATTCAAATTTCTACTTTTAAATATAGCGCTAATGTTGGGTTTCGTTCCTCAACCCAACCTACAGTTGTGATACCGTATTCGATAGCGTAGGTTGGGTTAAACGAGTTTAAAATGTAGCAGACGTAGGTTGGGTTAAACGACAGTGCAACCCAACAAAGCCTTGCCTATTTTGGATTTCGTTCCTCAACTAACCTACTATTTTAGCCCTAATGTTGGGTTTCGTTCCTCAACCCAACCTACTTGATTGTATTCGATTGTCAAGTTGGGTTAAAACTGCTGTCCGACATAGATGGTGAGAACTTCGCCATTTCGACGAATCACCGCTTCTTGGTTAACGACTTCTACTAAAGTCCAACCACTGGCAGCAATACTTTCTCCCACATAAACCCGACGCGCCACCCCGTTGACTTCAAACAACGCCGCAGAGCGATCGCCCAGTTCCAAAATACCGACTAATGTATGAATTGATCCCTGAGTTGGGTTCGTCGTTGCTGCTGCGGTTTCGCTGGGTTGTTCTTCTGCGGTAGGAGCGGGAGCCGGTTCTGGGGCGGTTTCTGGGGCGGGTTCTGGGGCGGGTGCAGGAGCCGTTGCCGGAGTCGGTATGGAGACAGACGCCGTTGCAGGTTGCTGTTCGGCTTGGGGTTCGGGTTGGGGTTGCGGTTGCGCTTGGGGTTGGGGTTGCGGTGTAGCGGTTGGCTGTTGAGTGGCTTGGGGTTTGGCTGGAGTTGGTGAAGCTTGAGCCGTTTGAGTCGCAGGCGCGGAAACACTACCGGAAGTTTGTCCGCCCGGAGTGGGAGTCTGAACAGGCTGTTGGGCTTGAGGTGTAGGTTGTTGCTGCTGCTGGGCTTGCTGTTGTAACGTCTGCATCACCTGATTAGACAGGCTAGCGGTACGGTTTGAAGCGTCTTGAATCGAGTCAGCCATGCGATTAATCGCAGCAATTAAATTATTGGTGTCGGCGCCGAGGGGTGTATTAGTATTCGGAACGGGAATCGGTGCGACATTCTCAACCGGAGGGGTACCCGGAAAGGGCGGTAACAGAGGTATCGTTTGGGGGGCGTCTTGTTCAATCGCAACTAAGGAGCGTTCGATATAGTCAGCGAATTTTATATCGGCTTGGGTTTTGGCACTCAACGGTTTGTCCGCCGGAACTGCTACAGGTGCGGGGGCAAATAAACGATTAATTCCGCCGCGAGTTGCCACCCACAGCGATAACGTAATCAGCAACGATGCAAAAGCGGTTCCGAGTAAAATCCGATCAAAGGACTGATCTTTTCCGGCGCTGGCATCGCGTAGTTTGACTTCTGTATCAATCGCGCCATCCTCTCCATCCCGACGCGCCAGGGGAGGGAGTATAATTTGAGGAACTTTTATCGATTTGAGGGAGATGAACTCGGGTTCTACCGGGTCTTTGGGCAGTTTAGCGCCTCCGTCGAGAACTCGTTCAACATCATCAAAGATATCGTCCATCAGTCGATCTGCGTAGATCTCGATGGATGCTGGATCTCTAATCAGTTGTTCTTCTGACAGGGTTTGAGTTGTTTGGTTCATCGTTGTTGTTTCTTGAGGCATTGTCACTGCTCCCTCACGCTCGTTTACCAAAAATTGCCGCACACGCCCCTACCTTTAGGTATGGGGATACAAGGCAAAGAAAATGCTATAATAATTATACTGGTAGGGTATTCAACCAGGTTAAAAACCCAGCATCTAATCGATGCAATGAATCTTGAAAACTTAAGGTATGGGGTTCTTGCTAGGAATGCTTTGGCCTGATAAAACCTTGAAGCACCAAGTACAGAGAACAAAGCATTTTTTTCTCAAGTACGGTAGGGCATACCGAAACTATCTCTGAAATGGGATGAACGACTGGGGAGACTCACCCCTCTGGAGTTGATTGGGAAACCAGTTGGCTGTAAGGGTTGTCAATGAACCAGTAATCCAAATCCGCTAGTGTTTGGAGAATCCCCTTTCTTTAGAAATGGGGAGTATGTCAATATGAAATCCCTCAACTGGGCTAATTTCACATAATTTTAAGAAGGCAATAGGCCAAATTTTTGTAGGGGCGGGTTCAGAACAGTTATCAGTTATCAGTTATGCAGTGACCAGTGAAAACAGTTTACAGTTCTTGCAGATATTCGTGATCAAGATTCTCTGTTCACTGTCTACTGTTCACTGTCTACTGTAAACTGTTTAAACCCGCCCCGACGTTGTGAAAGGGCGGGTTTTGTTGGGACGGGTTCCGCGCTCAATGTATGTCTCCCATCAATAACTTATAGCGGTTTTCAATTGCATGAGGCACACTGGGGATTAAAAAGCAGGTTTGTCAATAGAAACCGGCTTTTTGGGATGTACCTGATCGCAACGGCACTGATTTCACATAATTTTAAGCAGGCAAGAGGGAGTTTACAGTCACCAGTCACCCTCCGGTTGTTAATTTTAATTGATTTTAAGACAATGATTACAATTCTCGAAAAAATGAATAATTTTTATTGATAGTTGTCGAAAATACTTTTTTTTGTTAATACTTATGAAAGACTGTTCATGTATTTAACTTTAGATAAAATAATCAATGAATACCCAGTCAGAATCTCAAGGCTGTTGTAGTTGTCATCAAGATAATAAGCCTAATTCTAATTCGACCCCAGAGTTTGACCTGAAAGAAGAACTCCTTCCCATTATTGCGGTTGTTTTACTGTTGGTTATCGGGTTAATTTTCCAAGAACAACTGCAAGCAACACCCTATTCTATTGGTGAATATCTTGTGTTTATTTCCGCTTATATTTTAAGTGGTTGGACGGTTCTTGCTAAGGCGGGAAGAAACATTTTACGAGGGCGAATATTTGATGAAAACTTCCTGATGACGATTGCTACATTGGGAGCGATCGCGATACATCAACTCCCCGAAGCTGTAGGCGTAATGCTATTTTATCAAATTGGGGAATTAGTTCAAGAATTAGCCGTTAGTCGTTCCCGTCGTTCGATTAAATCTCTGTTAGAAATTCGCCCCGATACCGCCAACCTCAAAGTTAATGATTCTGTTAAAAAAGTTTCTCCCGAAACCGTTAATATTGGGGATATTATTCTCGTTAAACCGGGTGAAAAAATACCCTTAGATGGGGAAATTATCGAGGGGAATTCTCAAATTGATACCTCAGCTTTAACGGGTGAACCCGTACCCCGTAGCGTGAAAGTTGGAGAAACTGTATTCGCAGGAATGATTAATAAAACCGGAGTTTTAACCGTAAAAGTCAGTAAAACGTTTGGGGAATCTTCCATTGCCAAAATTCTGAATTTAGTTGAAAATGCCAGCAGCAAAAAAGCAAAAACGGAGAAATTTATTACTCGGTTTGCCCAATATTATACACCAGTTGTTGTA
Organism: Limnoraphis robusta BA-68 BA1; assembly: GCF_034932365.1. Taxonomy (NCBI): domain Bacteria; kingdom Bacillati; phylum Cyanobacteriota; class Cyanophyceae; order Oscillatoriales; family Sirenicapillariaceae; genus Limnoraphis; species Limnoraphis robusta. The sequence continues at coordinate 84,638 of NZ_JAYGHR010000010.1, forward strand.
TTTTTGTCTCTGGCTGTTGCGCTGTTACCGCCTTTATTTATTCCCGGTGAAACTTCAGCCGAATGGGTTTATCGGGCTTTAATTTTATTGGTGATTTCTTGTCCTTGTGGGTTGGTGATTAGTATTCCTCTCGGTTATTTTGGGGGAATTGGAGGGGCGGCTAAAAATGGAATTTTGGTGAAAGGAGCGACGTTTTTAGATACGTTAACTGCGGTGAAAATCGTTGTTTTTGATAAAACAGGAACGCTAACAAAAGGGATATTTAAAGTGAGTAAAATTGTTTGTAAAAATAGCTTTACTGAAACGGAACTACTCAAGTTAGCTGTTCATGCTGAATCCCATTCTAATCATCCTATTGCCCAATCTATTCGAGAAGCATACAGTCAAGAAATAGATGATAAAATAGTTAGTGACTATGAAGAAATTGCAGGTCATGGAATTAAAGCAAAAGTCAAAAATCAGGTTATTTTAGCGGGAAATGATCGCCTCTTACATCGAGAAAATATTAACCCTGATAGCTGTAACGTTGCTGGAACAGTGGTTCATCTGGCTGTTGATGGGCAATATGCGGGTTATATTGTGATTGCAGACGAACTGAAAGAAGATGCAGCAGAAGCAATTTATAGCTTGAAACAAATCGGCATTGAACAAACAATAATGCTGACGGGAGATAACAAAACCGTTGCTCAGTCTGTAGCGGAAAAATTGGGTTTAGATCGCTATTTTGCAGAACTATTACCGGAAGATAAAGTAGACTCTTTTGAAGAAATTATCCACAAAACGGGAGCCAAAAATAAAGTGGCTTTTGTGGGTGATGGAATTAACGACGCTCCGGTTATTGCCAGGGCAGATGTGGGGATAGCAATGGGCGGATTGGGTTCGGATGCGGCGATAGAAACGGCAGATATTGTGATTATGACGGATGCGCCTTCTAAAGTTGCAGAAGCGATTAAAATTGGCAGAAAAACCCACAAAATTGTTTGGCAAAATATTCTGTTTGCCTTGGGAATAAAAGGGTTATTTATTCTGTTGGGTGTGATCGGAATTGCGACATTGTGGGAGGCGGTTTTTGCTGATGTGGGTGTGGCATTATTGGCGATTTTAAATGCGAGTCGCGTGTTACGAACTTAACCCTAAAACCCCTAAAAACAGAAACCGGGTTTTTGATCTACAAAAAGAACGGTTAACCGTAATCAACAATTCTAGAAATAGATTAAAATAACCATTACTGGGTGAAAGTGAAAAAAGGTGCTAAAATATGGCTCAGTTAATACTCTTGCGTCATGGTCAAAGCCTGTGGAATGCTAGCAATAGATTTACAGGTTGGGTAGATGTTCCCCTGAGTGAACGAGGACGGGCAGAAGCAACCATCGCCTCTTGTAAACTGAGAAACTATCGCGTGCAGGTTTGTTTTACCAGTATGTTAATGCGGGCGTTAGAAACTGCGGTGATTTGTCTAACGGAATGTGATGAAATTTGTGGGGGTAAAATTCCCATTATTAAACATAATGCAGATGACCCCCAATGGCAGGGTTGGGATCAATATGGAGGGAATGTAAATGATGAATTACCCATTATTCCCAGTGCGGCTTTAGATGAACGCTACTATGGAAATTTACAGGGACTCAATAAAGCAGAAACCGCCGAAAAATATGGCGAAGATCAGGTTTATCTGTGGCGACGCTCTTTTTCTGAACGTCCTCCAGGGGGTGAAAGTTTAGAAGATACGATGAACCGCACAGTTCCTTTTTTCAAAGATCGAATTCTCGCACACATTAAACAAGGAGAGAATGTATTAGTTTCCGCTCACGGGAATTCGTTGCGTTCTATTTTGATGTATCTCGATCATCTTTCTCCCGAAGACGTTCCCCAGTTAGAACTGAAAACAGGTGTACCCATTGTGTACGAAATTGATGCCAAGGGCGAAGTTCAAAGTAAAGTCATTCTCAACGACTAAAATTTAAAAAATTTTCCCGATTTCTCAGGAAAAGTGAAACTCGTTTCTCTCAGGGAAATTAGTTAGCTTGTCCAGAAATTGAGAACTGATAGGAATGCTGACCAGAAGCGCGATCGCCAACATAAATGTTATAAGTCCCAGAGGGAGCATATCCTGAAAATTGTAAATTTCCGCCCGCTCCTTCTGGTAAGACACAATAGCGTCCAGCAGGTCCCTCGATCAACAAGGTTGGCGATCCTGAAGTTTGTACCCGAATTAGCATATAGGCTAAATCTTCAGCAACATCAATGGTATGATTGGGGGCGGCAGCAACAAAACCACAATCTCCGCTATTACTTTGTCCACCCGAAGTCCCCGCAGCCGTCAAAGATGCCCCAGGAGTAAGGGTTTGTCGGTCTGCAAGGGCGAGATCAGGCGTTCCCAAATGGATGGCAACAGTCAGTGCAACAACAGCCAAATAGCCTAACTTCATTTTTTCCTCCTCTCAATAGCAACAAAGCCCTCAGTAAAATACAGAAAGTCAAGAACTTAAGCAGGTGAGTTTGCGGAGTCGAGTTAGACCTTGATGAAAAAGATCAATTTTTGTAACCTTCTGTATCAACAGTCTGTGCCTAAATCTCTTAAAATTTTCAAGCAAGACCCTAAAACCTCAACTCATCGGAATCTCTCCTGGTTGTGAACTTGAACCTTTAAAACTCCATCAAACAAACTCCTATGAATTACCCACAAGACGATCCTAACGTGAAGCGCAGATTAGAAGAGCTAGAAGCCGAACTCAAGCAACCTCAGCCGGTCAGTAGTAGTAGTTCAAGCCCCAATTTCATCGAAACCGTCAAAACCCTCTATAATCAGTTCCTGGTCTGGTTTAAAGAACTCCCCAAACTCGGACAAGCGGCTATTGTTGTCGTCGGTTTGGCAATGGGGTTAACCCTACTGCGAACCCTGGCGGAATTAATTTCTTTAGCGATCAGTCTTGCAGTTATCGGGGGAATCCTGTACATAGGATACAAAATCTTTAAATCATCCAAATTCTCAAAATAGAGAATTCTTGTTTAGCCCGTTATCCACAACTCAACTATGACCAGCCCAACAGCAAGCAGAGATACAGAGATTCATTCATCCGATCCGTCGTCTTGGCCTCTTCAAGTCAGACAACTTCCCCTGTGGGTTCGTAGGTGCGGGGCTTGGGCTGTCGAAGTTTCATTAGTCGTCGCCAGTGGGGTAATTCCCTACAGTCTGGGTGCCTTAGCTAACCGTACTCCAAGCGTGCCTCTCAATCCGGTTCTGCGAACCACAGGCCAAGCTGTCGGCGCGACACTAGGCTTACCTGTGCGCGATCGCAATCCCCAAGTCAATCCTTTAACGAATCTCTTTTGGTGGGGGGCGTTGTTGACACCCACCGTCATCGGGGGATGGCAGGTTTATTTATTAGCCACACGGGGACAAACTCTGCCCAAACGGTGGTTTGGGGTACAGGTGATTAATGGGTCTTCTATCGCTCCTCCGGGCTTGCTGCGGGCTTTTTATCGTGAGAGTGTGGGGCGTTGGGGAATTCCGGTGGGAATTGCCTATATCATTTGGCGAGCAACAGGGGCTTTCCCGAATTTAGTCATCCTCACAGGCTTATCGGGTTTGATGATATTGGCTGATGGGTTAATCGCTAAACGCCTCCAGGGTCGAACGGGACATGATCTTTGGGCGGGAACGAGGGTGCGAGAAGTTCATCTTCCGAGTTCTAATCCCTTTACCAGCTACGACTGGAGTAGCTCTCAAGAAGCAGTCCGGGCGATTGTCTTCCGCTCGGAAAAAGGGGGGACGGCGATCAACCTCTGGGCTTGGATGCGCCAACATCCCGGAACGACTCTAATAGCGGTGAGTAGTGCGAGTATGGCGGCGGTATTGGGAACGTTTGTCGGAACTCAGGTTTATATTCAAAATCAAGCCAATCGTCGGGAATTTAAACACCAAGATAACGAAGTGTTTTTAGCCTTGGTCAGCAAACTTTCGCCCAGTGCGCCCACTGATCCGGCTCAACGTCGAGGGGCGATTTTAGCCTTGGGAACGTTGAATGATTCCCGTGCCATTCCCTTATTAGTTGATTATTTGGGACAAGAAAGTAATCCTCTTTTATTAGACTCGGCTCAACAAGCGCTCGTCAGTACAGGACCTGAAGCTCTGCCCTATTTGCGACAGTTAAATCAAGCCCTGAAAAATGATTTAGAATCAATGCAATTTGGGGCAAATGCGAAAGATAAACAACTCGTTGCTCAACGTCAACAAGCCACTCAAAGAGCGATCGCCAAAATTCTCACGGTTCACGAAGGAAACATTCACAATATTGATCTCAGTCGTGTTAATTTAGGTCAATCCACGACACCTCCGACCCAATTTACATTAATTCTGGAGCAAATTGACTTATCTGGTTTTAATTTTAGAAGCAGTATTCTCAACAATGCTAACTTCAAAAATAGTACCTTTTATGGCACGGGTGAAGATGGTCGGTACGGTACATTTGATGATTGGATTTCTGACTTAAGCGGCGCGGATTTAACGGAAGCCAATTTGAGCGGTGCTTTTCTCAGTCATATTGATATGAAACGGGCGAATCTCCTCAAAGCCACTTTAAATAAAGCAGATTTATCTCAAGCGGATTTAACCGGAGTTAACCTCAGCAGTGCTAAATTAATCGGAGCGAATTTAGCAGAAACGAAGCTAAAAGAGGCTAAATTAACAGGCGCCGATTTAGCGAATGCTAACCTGTCTAATGCTAATCTTAGAAATGCTAGTCTGAGTCAGATGAATGCTCAAGGTGCTTTGTTCATTTCTGCTAATTTAGAGGACAGTCTGTTACAAAATGCTGATCTTTCTGGTGCAGATTTGAAGGGGGCGAATTTAAAGAATGCTGACTTGAGTTCGAGTTTACTCACAGGTGCGAACTTTAGAAATGCTGACTTGCGAAATGCCAATTTACAAAAGGCTGATTTGAGTTTAGTGAGTTTGAAAGGAGCAAATTTAAGGGGTACAGATTTTCAAGGGGCAGTCTTTTCTTGGAGTAAGCCGGAACAGAAAAATCCAGACCCATTTATTGAAGATGTGGGAACTCAGACTCAATCAAATCGCATGAAAGGAGTTAATTTTTCTAAGAGTAAAAATCTCAGTTCAGAGCAAATTAACTATCTGTGCAATCAAGGTGCAATTCATCCGGACTGCAATCAATAATCAATCAGGTAAGGCAAAAGGCAAAAGGCAAAAGGCAAAAGGCAAAAGGCAAAAGGCAAAAGGCAAAAGGCAAAAGGCAAAAGGCAAAAGGCCATCTTGCGTTCATGCAAAATTTGGGAGGAATTTAAAGTGCTACTCTAGCAATCGAATTTGGTATTAATATTAAACTCTAACCCATTCTATAAAATCATCAAGCCACCCCCCTGAAAATTAACGAAATTGTCTGTTGATCAGGACTCTTAATCAATGGCGAGGGGAGTTCTCTGAAATCCTTTAATATTTGCTACAGATAACAAGGCTTAAATTCGTGATAGATTTGCTGCCAATATTTTTTTCAAACAATATCTGAACAATTGACGGTGTAAACATTTAACTGAATTAATGATTTTAAGATGAAAGATTCTCAATCAGCAGCTAGGCTTTCTAAAGAATTTGTAAGTTTTTCTGATTCCCAATTAAAGTTTGAGTCATTGCGGCTAAATTCTCTAAGTTTTCTTCAAGTTCTTGAGCGCGTTTTTCATAAAAAATCTTTCGTTGCAAAGCTTGACGAGCTAAATCTTCTCGATTCCGTTTTAAAGCTTCCTTCGCAACTTTTTGCCAACTCTTCATTTCTTCGAGAGCTTGTTTATATTGGGGATGAACATCATCCCAAGCCGTGCGGATGTCGCCTAATGCTTTATCTAATAAGAGGGGTGCATTATCTTTTTTAATCCCGGTTAAAGCTTCTTGAATGGGTCGATACCATTGATCAACATCAATTTGATTGAGAAGCGGAACAAAATTTCTAATTTGACGACTATCATTAATACCCGTCACGCACCAGGTCGCAAAATGTTCGCAGTTGTTGAATAATAGATTATATTTGCGCTCTCCCAAACGACTCTCGGCTCGTTGAATTACGGTATCAGGAATATAACGCACAGGATAAGGTCTAATATAAATTTTACCTCCCCGCGCAAACGTTTCTAGAGAAGTTCGTTCAATCACTTCACTCGGTTTGCGATAGTGAATGACGGTGCCATCTCCACAGTCTATTCCATGATGCTCATAAACGCCATCTAAATTTAAAAATTCTCGATAAGCATAAATTTGATCGCCTCGAGCCATATTTACCCCCTTTGTCAAGTTCAAATGGTTGGTCTCTAAAAGAGCTGTTAATCTAGAAAGTTGATTAACCTTTCCGGAAGTATCCTAACATATACTGGATTGGTCTTATTAATAGGATATAGAAGGATCAGTCACGATGAGTATTAATTCAGCCAATTGGCAAGTTATTGGTCATGCCAATAATGTTGTTGCGATGACGGCATTCAATGGAGCGCTTTATGCTGCAACTTCCGAAAATAAACTTTGGGTACGAGTCGCTATTCCCGGTGATATTAACTGGCAAGTTATTGGTCATGCGAATAACGTAGTTGCAATGGCGGCAATGAATGAAAAACTCTATGCTGCGACATCTGAAGGTCAACTGTGGATGAGAGCTATTATAACAGAAGATATTGGTTGGCAAGCGATCGCTTCTGCTCAGAATGTGCTAACAATGACTGCTATGAATGATCAACTCTATGCAGTGACTTCAGATGATAAATTTTGGGTTCGAGATGGTCAAATTAATCTCAATTGGAAACCGATTGGAAAAGGCATTTCTGTGATGGCTTTAGCCGCCACAAATAATCAACTCTATGCCGTTACTTTTGATCATAAACTTTGGCTGGTTAATTTCACTCCTGACGGGATAAAATGGCAAGAAATCGGTCATGGGAATAACGTTGTGGCAATGGCGGGAATGGATGGAAAATTATACGCTGCGACTTCTGATAATAAACTTTGGTATCGAACTGTAGATTAAGTTTATAAAAAAGAGTAGGGTTTGTCAAATGATCACCGTTTTTTCTTCTATGAAATCAACGAGTTTGACGTACCCTACCTATCCTACAGGTCATTTGGAGTTATTGAACGTCAGAGGCTTCTAACTCTTCTGCTTGATGGGTTTCCATTAAGTTAACCTTGACAACCCGATTGACAACTTCAGGAACTTTCGGTAAAGTCAGGGTTAAAATCCCGTTGGTATAATCGGCTTTAACTTCGGTATTGATAATCGCTTCTGGTAAAGCAATGACCCGACGAAATTCACCCACTGGGAATTCACTGAAGAGACATTTTTCTCCTTCACTCAGTTGGGGATTTGCTGTTTTTCCCGAGAAGACAATGGCTTTCTTTGTCACTTGAATATCGAGGGTTTCACTATCTAAACCCGGAATGATCGCCCGTAAAATCAAGTGATCAGACTTTTCTTGTAACTCAACTGCGGGAGTCCAATGGGTCTCTGTTGTGGCTGTGGTAATTTCTGTAAAGAGATGATCAAATTGCTGTTGCATTTTTTCGACTTCAGCGAAGAGGTTGTAACGAGTAACTAACATCATATTGTTTTCTCCTAGTCAGTTGTGTTTTTCTTGCTTACAGTTTTAATCATGGCGGAAAAATAAGCCATCTTAAAGAGTAGAGAACCCCACCTTAAAGGCGAGGTTTCCACACTGATTCTGAAGGTTTAATTTTAGGGAGGAAAACCGAACTTCAGGGGAGGAAAACCGAAAAATTAGCTAGAAGACTGAGGAACTCCTGAACCATTTTTCGCCAGGAATTTTGTGTTTTGAACTTTCCGTAAAGCTTGAATTGTAGAAATAGTGTGTTCGGCGACTTGATCAATGTCTTCGGGTGTATTAAACCGACCGATACCAAAGCGAATAGAAGCATAAGCTAACGCATCGGAACGTCCTAAAGCCGCTAAAACATGAGAAGGTTCTATTTTGGCGGAAGTACAAGCGGAACCGGAGGAAACCGCCATTACAGGTTGTAGTCCTAAGAGTAAAGCTTGACCATCGACTCCTGCGACACTCACATTCAAATTTCCAGGTAAACGTTGGCTGGGGTGTCCGTTGAGATAAATATCCCCAAGCGTTGCTAATTTTTCCCAAAGTTGTTGTCGTAATTTTATTAAACGTTGGGTTTCTGAGGTGATTTCTGTTAACGCAAGTTCAACCGCTTTGGCAAAACCAACAATTTGAGGGGTGTATAATGTACCCGATCGCATTCCTCGTTCATGTCCGCCTCCATGCAGTTGAGGGGCGAGTTTAACTCGGGGGTTGCGACGACGAACATATAGGGCGCCGATGCCTTTTGGGCCGTAAATTTTATGGGCCGTTAATGACATTAAATCAATCTTCATTTCCTCAACATCTAGAGGAATTTTACCCAAAGCTTGGGCGGCGTCGGTATGAAAGAAAACATTGCGATCGCGACACATCGCCCCAATTTCAGCTAAGGGTTGTAAGACGCCAATTTCGTTATTCGCCGCCATCATTGAGAGGAGGATGGTATCAGGACGAAAGGCTTTTTCAACTAAGTTGAGGTCAATTAAACCATCCGTTTGAACGGGAAGTAAAGTTAATTCAAAGCCAAGTTTTTCTAAATAGTGTAACGGATCAAGAACAGCGTTATGTTCGCTAACAACAGTAATCAGGTGACGACCTTTGCTAAAATAGGTTTCAGCGATGCCTTTAATGGCTAAATTATCCGATTCTGTTGCACCGCTTGTAAAGATAATTTCTTCAGGTGTCGCGTTAATAGCATTTGCTAAGATTTCTCGGGCTTGTTTAACTGCGGCTTCGGCTTCCCAACCGTAAAGATGATTAACACTGGCCGGATTGCCAAAGTGTTCGGTAAAATAGGGAATCATCGCTTCTAAAACCCGTTGATCAACAGGTGTTGTTGCGTTGTTATCGAGATAGATTGGACGTTGAGACATGATAATTTTTTGATAAAAATACGAGTTTTTAATGGAGAGTAAAATTACTATTTTTAGGGTGACTTTACCGAGTTAATTAGACAGAGAAATTATGCCTTTTTTTCCTTGAAGTTCAAGATTTAATTTCTTTTGAGAGGGAATAATTGTAAATTCTGATAAAACTCAATGTCTATTATATAATAGATAGACGTTAGTTTTTGACGACCACACTTCCATGACCGAATCAACAAACGCTCGTGACCTTTTTAAAGCGGCTTACGAACACCGCTACACCTGGGACTCCAATTTCCCCGGTTATAGTGCTGACATTGAACTCAAGCAGGGATCGGAGGTTTACAATGGTCAGATTCGTATCAATCCTGACATGAGTGCAGAAATAACGGGGATTGAAGATGAAGAGGTAAAACAAAGCGTTTACACTCAATTACGCGATATTATCACACACCGCAAACGCACTTCCTTTGAAGACTCTCACGGTAAAAATAGCTTTAGTTTTGGCGAAAAAGACGAGACGGGCGCTGTAGAGATTTTAGTTCAAGGGGACTCGATGGGTTCCAACTACAAAGTCCGAGGCGATCAAATTTGTTTGGTCAGTCGGGTAATGGGGCGGATGGCGTTTGTCATCAATACCCACCAAAGCCTTGATACCGGGGAAGGTTATGCTGCGAGTCACTACGATGCGGTTTTCCGCAATCCCCAAACCAATGAAATCATGCGAGAATTGGAATTTGAGGATCACTTTGAAAAAATTGGCGATTACTATGTGATGACTCGTCAAGTGGTTCATTCCAAGGAAAATGGAACAGTAACAACAACCGAGTTCAACTATTCCAATATCAAACTGTTAGAACCTGCAACAGTCAGCTAAATTTTGAAGTCTTAATGTTTCTTTTGTGATGTTAGGATTAAGATGAGTTTAGGTTGAACGTTTTGAAGTTCTGAAATAAAATCAATAGGTAAGCCATGACAACTCTAGCTTTAACCCCAGAAAATGTTGAAACCGTTTTAGATGAACTTCGCCCCTATTTGATGGCGGATGGCGGTAATGTCGAAATCGTTGAACTCGATGGCCCTGTTGTGCGATTACGTCTGCAAGGGGCTTGTGGGTCTTGCCCCAGTTCAACGATGACGTTAAAAATGGGAATTGAGCGTCGTTTACGGGAAAAAATTCCCGAAATTACTGAAGTTGTATCGGTTGCATAATTCAATTGCATCGTTCAATTGCCTAAACATTAGGGATTAGAGAAAAGGAAACTCAAAAAGGCGATCGCTACTAAATCTCCTTTCAACTTTCTTAACTCTAATCCTTTTTTAATTGGGCAACATTAATTATTAAATATGACTAATAATCGAAAACCTGTTGCAGCGATACTACCATATAATATTTGTTCGATCAACTAGAATTAGGAAAAGCAAGAAAAGATGGATATAGCTCAATTAGGAACTGATGGAACGAGACAGATTGTTATACTACCCGATAAGTTTCGCTTGTCTGGGAGTGAAGTTTATATCAAAAAAATGGGAAATGCAGTCGTATTAATTGATAAAGATGACCCCTGGCGATTGCTGATTGACAGTCTAGATGTGTTTTCTGACGATTTTATGGAAACCAGAGAACAACCCAATTTACAAACTCGTGAGGATCTATTTTAATGCAGTTTTTATTAGATACAAACATTTGTATCTACATTATAAAACGTAAACCTCAAAAAGTATTTGAACGATTTCAGTCTCTCAATCCTTCTGATATCGGTATTTCATCTATAACTGTTGCAGAATTAGAATATGGTGCCTATAAAAGTCAACGCTTAGAGCAAAATAGAGCCGCATTGAACCAATTTATACTTCCTCTAGAAATTGTACCTTTTGACGAAAAATCCACTCAAACTTATGGAAATATTCGGGCAGAATTAGAGCGAAAAGGTATCATTATTGGAGCAATGGATCTGTTGATTGCATCTCAAGCTAAAGCACTCGGACTCATATTAGTCACCAATAATGTAGATGAATTCTCACGCATTGAAAACTTAACGATTCAAAACTGGACAACGTAACTTGATTGACAAGTTGAGACGGATAAGGAACTAGGATTTATGTAGACTTCATCTACTCTGACTTAAGGCAAAAACAACAAGCCCTAGACTATTACAATCAAGCTTTACCATTGTTTCAGACAGTAGGCGATCGCTGCTAAATCTCCTTGAGTTTTTCCTCACTCTAATCCCTTTTGAATTAGGAAATCTTCAGATCACGAATGCTTTAAGTGCTGAGTAATTCAACTAACTCCTGTTTTTTCTTCTTACTGTAACCTGTCAGTTGACGTTTTTTCGCGATCGCTTTCAATTCTGGAGTCGTTAAACTATTGAGGATAGCTGGATCTTTTATGACATCTGGCATGGGTTGAGGAACCAAATAAAAGACTTCCTCTAATGCTTTTAACTTACCTTTTGTTGTAATATTACACTTGAGTTTTGTAATCGGATCTAAAGTCTTCCAGTATTGACGGGGTGCTTCATCAATTCGGTTGGTTGCTGTGAGTAGATTAACCCCTTTGAGAAGGCTTCCTGGCTTTTCTATTAAATACTGCAAGGCATCTTTAATTTCATCTCTTGTTGCTTGACAGAGATTGATTTTTGGTGTTACTTCACCGGATAACACCTGAGATAGCTTTTCGGTTTCCTCGCGTTCATCTGCGATAATGCACCAAATCTTTTCTAATCCGGCTTCTTCTGCAACAGCATAGATAAATGTATTACCAATCACTTGATATCGATCTTCACCGATTTCTTTAACAATTACAGGAACCCAGTTGCGATCGCCATATTGATTTAAAGCTTTTGCTGCTGCTGTAATTAAAAATTTCGGCGCATCAGTTCCATTTCCGGGATCAATCTCATCGAGATAGAGATACATTAAGTTACCAATATCACTTAAGTTACTCATTGTAAAAAATACTCCTTAGCTAAGGCTAAATAATAGTCACGCGCTGTTTTGTTTTTATACACAGCAGGAATTTGCTCAAACGCTGCATTAGCGATGCGTGCGTAGCTTGGCAAATCAAAAATGTAACGATCTTTTTGAGCATTGGTATAACGGGGATAAAAGTAAGGGAGCAAATTAAACTCTCGCTTGGCTTGTAAAATAATTTTGTCTATAGCTTTATGAGCAGCCGTTTGCTGAAAGTCTGTAATATTCTCTCCATTTAAAAAAATTGGCAGTGCAACTGGCCCCCCATCTTGTCTGTATTCCTGAACCTCCGGAATATATTTCTGAATTGCTGTTGCTGCATTTTTTAATGAAAAAATATTGTTATGTTTGGTAGGAATTAACACAACATCTGCCGCATAAATCGCACTTGTACTGACAAAACGCCAGTTGGGAGGAGTATCAATCAAGATGTAGTCATATTGAGACTTGAGAGGCTTTAAAAATTGCCGAAGTCTATGAATTTTCAGTTCTTGTCGCAACTCATTTTCACTTTTATCAGCAAATGTTTGATCTGATGGAATAACATCAATTACAAATCTCTTATTTTTTAAACTCACCGTGTGATGCTGAATGACCTGATCATCAATATTTGCTCGTTTGTTTTTCATACAAGCGTAGAAACCTTGTTGACCTACCTCTATCCCAAGAGAATGAGTTAAATCTTGCTGATTTGGATCAAAATCAATGACAAGAACTTTTTTACCAGACAGGGTTAAAACGGCAGCTAAATTTACAGTTGTAGTTGTTTTTCCTACGCCTCCTTTATTATTATAAATAGCAACAGTTAAGGCTTTTTCAGGTGCTTCAATTTGTTGGCGAACTTTTGCAACAGTATCAACTGCATTATCTGTATTAAGTTCTAAACAATCTGTTGCTGGGTATATAACTTTATTATGTTTTCTAAATAGTTGAATTTGTTGTGAATTGCTAATGATTCCCCAGCACACACTTTTACAATTCGGAGAAAGTAAATATTTTTTGAGTTGTTGAACAGTTGCTTCATACTGAGGAGAATTTTTACAAAGATTGATAGACCTTGCCTTTGCTTCAATTAGTAAATAGGGATTGGTTTTAGTATGAATAAATTGATCATCTTCAGTGCTTTTTCTCGCAGCATAGTCCACTAACTGAGATCCTAAACCCGTGCGAAAATTAGGCACTTGATCTGCCTGTCCAAAACCAAGTGCAAGCAATAGCTTAGAGATAAAAACACTGTTAACTATTGCTTCAGACGCATTTTCAGGAAGATGAAGTAAGGCTTGCTTAAGATCTTGATGATTCATTGTAACTTAATCCCCATATTCATCTGAAAAAGCTTTTTTACAATTATTGAAACCCTTTCTAACAAAAAACTTTGGACTTTTTCTAAAAGAGCCATAATTCAACTAAATTTGGTATGAAATTTATCCTTATCACAATAGATCACTAAATCAAAAAAAACAACCCCACCTGTGAAGGCGGGGCGTTTATTCTAACTAAGCGATTAACTCAACAATTCCAGAGGAATTAGTCGAGGTTAGGCATAGCAAGTACGGGTTCAGTTTCACGATCAATTCCTTTCTCGAAACCAGCAGCAGCAGCACGAGCGCGGCCAGCGTGCCACAGGTGTCCGATCAGGAAGAAGAAACCAACAATGAAGTGGAAGCCTGCTAACCACGCACGGGGGTTAACGTAGTTGAAACCTTGAGCTTCTGTGATGATACCGCCTACCGAGTTGATAGAACCGTTAGGAGCATGAGTCATGTACTCAGAAGCACGGCGAATTTGCCAAGGTTGGATGTCGTTCTTGAGCTTGTTGAGGTCAAGACCGTTCGGCCCACGTAGAGGCTCTAACCAAGGGCCTCGGAAATCCCAGAAGCGCATGGTTTCACCACCGAAGATGATTTCACCTGTCGGAGAACGCATCAGGTATTTACCCAGACCAGTCGGGCCTTGAGCAGAACCAATGTTCGCACCGAGTTTTTGGTCACGAACTAAGAATACAAAAGACTGAGCTTGAGAAGATTCAGCGTTTGTGGGGCCATAGAACTCACTGGGATAAGCAGTGTTGTTGAACCACACATAAGAAGCCGCGATCAAGCCCATCAGGGACAGAGCGCCTAAGCTGTAGGACAGATAAGCTTCTCCAGACCAGATGAAGGCACGACGCGCCCAACCAAAAGGCTTGGTCAAAATGTGCCAGATTCCACCAGCAATACAAATTAAACCAATCCAGATGTGACCACCGATGATGTCTTCCATGTTGTCAACACCGATGATCCAACCTTCACCCCCGAAGGGAGCTTTGGTGAGATAACCAAAAATCACAGCCGGGTTCAACGTGGGGTTGTTGATGATCCGAACATCTCCACCACCAGGCGCCCAAGTGTCATAGACACCGCCAAAGAACATAGCTTTGAACACCAGCAACAAGGCACCACAACCCAACAGGATTAAGTGATAGCCAATGATGTTGGTCATTTGGTTCTTATCTTTCCAGTCGTAACCGAAGAAAGAAGAATATTCTTCTAAGGTTTCCGGGCCACGAACGGCGTGATAAATACCGCCTAAGCCGAGAACCGCAGAGGAAATCAGGTGCAGAACACCAACAACGAAGAACGGAAAAGTATCAATGACTTCTCCACCCGCACCAACACCCCAACCGAGGGTGGCAACGTGAGGAATCAAAATCAAGCCTTGTTCGTACATCGGCTTTTCGGGGACAAAGTGTGCAACCTCAAACAAGGTCATTGCACCAGCCCAGAACACAATCAATCCAGCGTGAGCGACGTGAGCGCCCAGCAGCTTACCAGACAAGTTAATTAAGCGGGCGTTACCTGCCCACCACGCGAACCCAGTAGATTCTAGGTCGCGTCCTCCAACGTATGAATTAGAGAGCGTTACCACGCGGTAATACCTCCTCAGGGAATATAAAGGTTTCGTGAGGTTGATCGACGGGAGCCATCCAAGCGCGGATACCTTCGTTCAACAAAATGTTCTTGGTATAGAATGTTTCAAATTCCGGATCTTCTGCCGCCCGTAATTCTTGTGACACGAAGTCATA